>NZ_JBJLRI010000077.1:0-18435 GCF_050871405.1 Kineococcus esterisolvens | reverse complement strand
CCACCCCGCGCGGGGTGGCGGCCCTCCTGCGTGCGCCGCGCACTTAGAGGCGCGAGCTGGTGGCCCGGTCGGTGGCGTCGGTGTCGGTGGTGGCAGCGGCCCGCCGGCGCCGCTTGCGCCCACCGCCGGACGTCCGCCGCTGCAGGTGCTTGGCCACCTGCTCCAGCAGCAGGTTGATGACGATGTAGATGAGCCCGATGACGAAGTAGGTCTGCAGCGGGTTGTCGAGCGCACCCCGCAGTCGTCCGGCGACCTGGCCGAGGTCCACGATGAGGGCCAGGACGATGCTGGCCAGCGCGGTGTCCTTGAGGATGACGACGAGCTGGCTGATCAGCGCCGGCAGCATCGAGCGGACGGCCTGCGGCAGCTGGATCGCACGCATGACCTGGCCGCGCGTGAGACCGACCGCCAGGCCCGCCTCCACCTGCCCGGTGGGCAGCGACAGCACACCGGCCCGCACGATCTCGGAGATGATCACGCAGTTGTAGAGGGTCAGGGCGATGACGAGCGACACCTCGGGGCCCTGGTGGATCCCCACCGTCCGCATGAGGACGTCGACGTACAGGATCGTCACGATGACCGGCAGGCCGCGCAGCAGCTCCACAACGGCCACGAGGGGAGCACGGGCGACCCGCCCGAGCGAGAGCCGGGCGGCGGCGATGACCATGCCGATGACGAGCGAGAGGACCACGGCGAAGAAGGCCGCCCGCAGCGTGACGACGAGCCCCTCGGCGATCCGGGCCCACACCAGCGGGAACTGCTCGTCGGAGGGGTTGATCAGCGGGTTCCACAGCTCGGCGTCGAACTGGCCGCGCTCGGCCAGGCGCAGCGCGGCGGCGACGAGCAGCGCCAGCAGGACGAGGCCCGCCACGACGCTGCCGATCAGCGTCCTGCGGCGCGCCTTGGGGCCGGGGGCGTCGAAGAGGACGGCGGTGGGCTGGCTCACCGGGCCACCGCCAGACGGCGCTCGGCCAGCGCGAGCAGCGCCGCGGCCGAGAGGGTCATCACCAGGAAGCCGATGGCGACGCCGGTGAGGATGGGCAGCTGGGGGTACCCCTGGGCGCTCGTCAGGCGCGCGTAGACGCTGAAGAGCTCGCCGCCCACGCCGAGGGCGCCGACGACGGCCGAGTTCTTGATCATGGCGATCAGCACGTTGCCGACCGGCGGGACCACGGCCCGCAGCGCCTGCGGCAGGATGATCAGCCCGAGCGTCTGCCGGAACGTCAGGCCGATGGCCCGCGCCGCCTCCGCCTGCCCGCCCGGCACGGTGGCGATGCCCGAACGCACCGCCTCGCACACGAAGGCGGAGGTGTAGAGGACCAGCCCGATCACGCCGAACACGTAGTAGGAGGCGTTGACGCCGACGGTCGGGATGCCGAAGGCCATCGTGAAGAGCACGAACGCCAGGGGCGTGTTGCGCAGCCACGTCACGTAGAAGGTGCCGAAGCCCCGCAGCACCGGCACGGGCGAGACCCGGAACACCGCCAGGACGGTGCCCCAGGCCAGGCTGCCCACGGCCCCCCACGCCGCGATCCCGAGCGAGCGCAGGAACCCGCTCCAGAAGAGGTCGATGTTGTCGATGACCGGCTGCACGCTCGGGCCTCCACCGGGTCGCTGAGAGGGGAGCACGAGGAGGGGCGGCGGCCACGCCGTCGGGGCCGCCGTCCCCCCTCGTGCGCTGGGGGGCGGGGTGCCGCGCTGCGCGGCACCCCGCGTGTGGGGTGGGAGGGCTCAGACGCAGGGGTCCGGCTCGGGCAGCGCGGGCGTCTCGGTGCCCTCGTACTGCCCCACCGTGGAGGCCCAGGCCTCCTCGTAGTAGCCCTCGTCCGCGGCCTGCTGCAGCGACTCGTTGATGAACTCGCAGAAGGCCGTGTCGCCCTTCTCGATGCCGATGCCGTAGGGCTCGTCCGTGAACTGCTCGCCGACGAGCTTGAACTCGCCCTCGTTCTCCGCGACGTAGCCGGTGAGGATGACGTTGTCGGTCGTCATCGCCTGCACCTGGCCGTTCTGCATCGCCGCCACGCAGTCGTCGTAGACCTCGAAGGTCACGAGCTGGTCGGGGCCGGCGAGGTACTCGCGGATGTTCTCCGCCGGTGTGGAGCCCGTCACGGAGCAGATCTTGACGTCCGGGTTGGCCGCGAGGTCCTCGGGCCCGGTGATCGTCGTGTCGTCCGCGTTCACCATGATCTGCTGGCCCGCCACGTAGTACGGCCCGGCGAAGGTGATCCGCTCCTTGCGCGTGTCGTTGATGGTGTAGGTCGCCACCACCATGTCCACGGTGCCGTTCTGGATGAGCTCCTCGCGCTGGGCGCTGGGCGCCTCCACCCACTCGATGGCGTCCGCCGCGATGCCGAGCTGGGCGGCGATGTACTCCGCGATCTCGACGTCGAAGCCCTCCGGCTGGTTCTCGAGGTTGACCAGGCCGAAGCCGGGCTGGTCGAACTTCGTCCCGACGGTGATGGTGCCGGCCTCGCTGAGCTCGGCCATCGTCGTGCCGGCCTCGAAGCTGGTCTCGGTCTCGGGGCTCGGGGCCTCGGCGCCCTCGGTGGAGGTGTCCCCGCCGCACGCGGTGAGCGTGAGGGCGGCGACCACGGACCCGGTGAGCAGGGCGGTGCGGAACTTCCTCATGGGAACGGTGCCTCCTGGTGGTGTCGGTCGTTCGGGGTGCCGCGGGGCGGCGGTACCGCCGGCGGGCCGGCGGCGCGGTCGGCGATGCCTCAGTGGCTGAGGATCTTGGACAGGAAGTCCTTGGCGCGCTCGTGCTTCGGGGCGGTGAAGAACTCCTCCGGCTCGGCCTGCTCGACGATCTGGCCGTCGGCCATGAAGACGACGCGGTCGGCGGCGCGTCGGGCGAAGCCCATCTCGTGGGTGACGACGATCATGGTCATGCCGGACTTGGCCAGCCCGGTCATGACGTCGAGGACCTCGTTGATCATCTCAGGGTCCAGAGCGGAGGTCGGCTCGTCGAAGAGCATGACCTTCGGCTCCATCGCCAGGGCCCGGGCGATGGCCACGCGCTGCTGCTGCCCCCCGGACAGCTGCGCGGGGTACTTGTCGGCCTGGTTGGCGACCCCGACGCGCTCCAGCAGGACGTCGGCGCGCTTGCGGGCCTCCTCGGCGCTCACCCCGCGCGCCTTCACCGGCCCCAGGGTGACGTTCTCGCGCACGGTCTTGTGGGCGAAGAGGTTGAAGGACTGGAAGACCATGCCGACGTCCGCGCGCAGCTTCGCCAGCGCCTTGCCCTCGGCGGGCAGGTCCTCCCCGGCGATGGTGATGCGGCCGGAGTCGATGGTCTCCAGCCGGTTGATCGTGCGGCACAGCGTCGACTTGCCCGAGCCGGAAGGCCCGATGACGACGACCACCTCGCCCTCGGCCACCGTCAGGTTCACGTCGCGCAGCACGTGCAGGGCGCCGAAGTGCTTGTCCACGTGCTCCAGGCGGACCAGGGGCCGGCGCGCGGGGGCGCCCCCTGACGGGGTGGTGGCCGCGGAGGGGTCACTCATGCGGCCAGAACGTACAGGTACCGCGCACGGTGCTCACAGGACGGCGCGCCAGTGGGCAGATCGTGATCCGAGCGTGACGTCCGGGCGGTGACCTACCCTTGACGGCGATGAGCACGCCCACCGTCCCCCGCGCCGCCGGCACCACCGGCGAGGCCGCCGACAGCCCGCGCACCTACCAGGTGCGCACCTTCGGCTGCCAGATGAACGTCCACGACTCCGAGCGCCTGTCCGGGCTGCTGGAGGACGCCGGCTACGTCCGCTTCGACGAGGCGGGCGGGGACGGCCCGGCCGAGCCGGACGTCGTCGTCTTCAACACCTGCGCGGTGCGCGAGAACGCCGACAACAAGCTGTACGGCAACCTCGGGCACCTGGCGCCCGTCAAGGAGCGCCGTCCGGGCATGCAGATCGCCGTCGGCGGCTGCCTGGCGCAGAAGGACCGCGGCGAGATCGTCCGCAAGGCGCCGTGGGTGGACGTCGTCTTCGGCACCCACAACGTGGGCTCGCTGCCGGCGCTGCTGGAGCGCGCCCGGCACAACGCGAAGGCCCAGGTGGAGATCCTGGAGTCGCTGGAGGTCTTCCCGTCCACCCTGCCCACCCGCCGCGAGTCCCCCTACGCGGCCTGGGTGTCCATCTCCGTGGGCTGCAACAACACCTGCACCTTCTGCATCGTGCCGAGCCTGCGCGGCAAGGAGAAGGACCGCCGACCCGGTGACGTGCTCGCCGAGGTCGAGGCCCTGGTGTCCGAGGGCGTGCTCGAGGTGACGCTGCTGGGGCAGAACGTCAACACCTACGGCGTGGAGTTCGGCGACAAGCTCGCCTTCGGCAAGCTGCTGCGCGCCACCGGGGGGATCCGGGGCCTGGAGCGGGTGCGCTTCACCAGCCCGCACCCCTCCAGCTTCACCAGCGACGTCATCGACGCCATGGCCGAGACGCCCAACGTCATGCCGAGCCTGCACATGCCGCTGCAGTCGGGGTCCGACCGCGTGCTCAAGGCGATGCGCCGCTCCTACCGGCGCACCCGCTTCCTGGGCATCCTCGAGGAGGTGCGCGGGCGGATCCCGGACGCGGCGATCACCACCGACATCATCGTCGGCTTCCCCGGCGAGACCGAGGAGGACTTCCAGCAGACGCTGGAGGTCGTCGCCGAGGCGCGCTTCGCCAGCGCCTTCACCTTCCAGTACTCCCCGCGACCGGGCACGCCCGCGGCCACCATGGGCGAGCAGGTGCCCAAGGCCGTCGTCCAGGAGCGCTACGAGCGCCTCACCGCGCTGCAGGACGAGATCGCCTACGCCGAGAACCGGGCCCAGGTCGGCCGCACCCT
Source organism: Kineococcus esterisolvens (assembly GCF_050871405.1). Lineage (NCBI taxonomy): Bacteria > Bacillati > Actinomycetota > Actinomycetes > Kineosporiales > Kineosporiaceae > Kineococcus > Kineococcus esterisolvens. The sequence continues at coordinate 13,611 of NZ_JBJLRI010000077.1, read as the reverse complement.
GGAGGTGCTGGTCGCCGAGGGCGAGGGGCGCAAGGACGCCGCCACCCGCAGGTTGTCCGGGCGCGCGCCGGACAACCGCCTCGTGCACTTCGCGCTGCCCGAGGGCGCGGACGCGCCCCGCCCGGGCGACGTGGCCACCGTGACGATCAGCCGCGGGGCCCCGCACTACCTGGAGGCCGACGTCACCGACGCCTTCGCGGTGCGCCGCACCCGTGCCGGCGACGCGTGGGAGGCGCGCCAGGCGCGCCCCGAGCCCGCCGGGCCGAGGCCCGTCGGCCTGGGGTTGCCCACGCTGCGGCGTCGCTGACCACCGTGCGCCGCAGGGCCCCGCACCGTCGAGGTGCGGGGCCCTGCGGCGTGCCGCTGCGTCGCGCCGGTGTCACATCGGCGGAGGCGTGGCCGGTCCCGGCTCGGGGTCCGGGCCCGGCGCGGGGCCGGGGTCGGGCAACGGCGGCTGGCCCGGTGTGCCGGGCTGGGGCACCGGGCTCGGCGGCTGCGGCGTCGTCGGCGGTGGGGTGGGGATCGTCATCTCGTCCTCCTGACGTGTCGGACGTGCTCGTTCCCGTGCTGCTCGTTCCCGTGCTGCGCGCCCGCCTCAGCGGGCGGGACCGGACATCGGCGTGCCGTCGGTGCGCGTGCCGCCCCGCATCGGCGTGCCCCAGCCCTCGAACTCCGGGCGCACGCCGGCGGCGCGCTGCCACCCGCTCTGCGCCACCCGCGTGGCCCGGTCCAGGGGGCCGGCGTAGCGGCCCTCGGTGCGCTCGTTGACGAACGTCGTGGCCTTGCGGATCACCGTGTCGGCCTGCCCGGAGTGCTGGCCGGCGAACTGCCCCGCCCGCGTGCGGGCCTGCTCGGCGGCCACCCGGGCCTGCTCCACGGCCTCGTCCAGCTTCAGCCCCAGGAACTTCATGGTGCCCACGGCTCCTCCTCGCGTCCTCGGCGTCCTGCCGCGCCGGCCGGCGCGTCCCTGCACCCCCAACTCTCTGCCACCATCTGCGCGTGGGCCAGTCGAGATCACCGCAACCGCTGCCCGCGCCGCCCCTGCCGGTGGTGGCCGTCGTGGGGCCCACCGCCTCCGGCAAGTCCGACGTCGCGGTGGCGCTGGCGCACCTGCTGCCCGGGGGCGCGGAGGTCGTCAACGCCGACGCCATGCAGTTGTACCGGGGGATGGACGTCGGCACCGCCAAGCTGGCGCCCGAGCAGATGGGGGGTGTGCTGCACCACCTGCTGGACGTCCTCGACGTCACCGAGACCGCCGACGTCGCCACCTACCAGCGGCAGGCCCGCGCCGCGTTCGAGGACGTCGCCGCGCGCGGCCGCACCCCGCTGCTCGTGGGCGGCTCGGGCCTGTACGTGCGCGCCGCCCTGGACGACCTGCGCTTCCCGGGCACCGACGCCGCCGTGCGCGCCCGCTGGGAGGCGCGCCTGGCCGACGTGGGCCCGCAGCGCCTGCACGCCGAGCTCGCCGAGCGCGACCCCGGCGCCGCGGCGCGCATCCTGCCGTCCAACGGCCGCCGGATCGTCCGCGCCCTGGAGGTGGGGGAGATCACGGGCCTGCCGTTCGCCGCGTCCCTGCCCGAGCAGCGCTACGTGCGCCCCGCCGTGCAGGTGGGCCTGGCCGTGCCGCGCGAGCAGCTCGACGGGCGCATCGACGCCCGCGTGCGCCGCATGTGGGACCACGGCCTCGTGGCCGAGGTGCGGGAACTGGAGGCGCGGGGGCTGCGCCGGGGCCTGACCGCCTCCCGAGCGCTGGGCTACGCCCAGGTCCTCGACGCCCTGGACGGCCTCACCACCGAGGAGGAGGCCGCCGAGCTCACCGCCCGCCTCACGCGCCGCTTCGCCCGCAAGCAGGAGTCCTGGTTCCGCCGCGACGAGCGCGTCCGCTGGCTCGACGCCCCCGACGGCGCCGACCCCGGTGAGCTGGCCGAGCGGGTGCTGGACCTGCTGGCCGTAGAGTCGGCCGCGTGAGCGAGCAGAGCCCCGCCGGAGGCACGGGCACCAGCGGCACCAGCGGCACCGCCTTCGCGAAGGGCCACGGCACCGAGAACGACTTCGTCCTCGTCGCCGACCCCGAGGGCACCTGGGACCCCTCCCCGGACGTCGTCGCGCGCCTGTGCGACCGGCGCGCCGGCATCGGCGGGGACGGGCTCATCCGCGCCGTGCGCAGCGCCGCCCTGCCCGCGGGCGCGCACCTCGCCGCGCGGGCGGAGTGGTTCATGGACTACCGCAACGCCGACGGCTCGGTCGCGGAGATGTGCGGCAACGGCGTGCGGGTGTTCGCCGAGTTCCTGCTCGCGGAAGGGCACCTGCCCGCCGAGGCCGGGGACGGCCGCTGGTTCACCGTCGGCACCCGGGCCGGGCTGAAGCGGCTGCGCCGCGAGCCGGACGGGCGCTGGACGGCCGACATGGGCCCCTGGCGGCTGACCGGCGGGCAGCGCGCGCTTGCCGACGGCTCCGACGCGCGGGTCGCCGTGGCGGGCCTGGACGGCGTGGTGCGCCCGGCCCTCTCGGTGGACCTGGGCAACCCGCACACCGTCGTCGCCCTCGCCGAGGCCGCCGAGCTGGACCACGCCGACCTGGTGCACGCCCCGCAGGTGGACCCCGCGCCCCCGCACGGCACCAACGTCGAGCTCGTCGTGCCGCTGCTGGCGGTGGACGTCACCGGCGACCACGTCGCCGACATCGGCGACGTGCGCATGCGGGTGCACGAGCGCGGCGTGGGGGAGACCCGCTCCTGCGGCACGGGCGCGTGCGCGGCGGCGCTGGCCACCCGCGCGTGGGCCGGGGCCGGCTCACCGGACGTGTGGCGCGTGGAGGTGCCCGGCGGCGAGGTCGTCGTCACCGTGGGGGAGGGCTCCACCCTCGTGGAGGGCACCGTCTGGCTGACCGGGCCGGCCGTGCTGGTCGCCACGGGCACGCTGGCGCCGCAGCTGCTGACCGAGCCCGCCTGAGGACCGCACGAGGCCCGCTCGACGTCGTCCGGCCCTCCCGCTCGGGGTCGTTCAGCCGCGGCGCACGGTCAGCACCCGGAAACCCTTCGAGGACGTGGTGCGGGTCGTGCCCGCCCCCGGCAGCGCGGCGGGCAGCTGCGCGTCCAGCCACCGGTGCAGGGAGTCCGCGCCGAGGTTCTTCTGCACCACCAGGTGCGCCTCGCCGCCGGGGGCCAGGCGCGGCAGCCAGTGCAGCAGCAGCTCGTGCAGCGCCTCCTTGCCCACCCGGATGGGCGGGTTGGACCACACCCGCTCGAACACCACGTCGCCGGGCACCTCGTCGGGCAGGCGGGCGAGCACCTGCACGCCCAGCCGCTGCGCGTTGCGCCGCACCAGGTCGAGCGCCCGCTCGTTGACGTCCACCGCCCACACCCGCCGCCGCGGCTGCCGAAGCGCCAGGGTCAGCGCCACGGGCCCCCACCCGCACCCCAGGTCCAGCACGTCGCCGGTCGCGTCCGGCTCGTCGGGCACCAGGGGCAGCAGCACCGAGGTGCCGGGGTCCAGCCGCTCGGCGCTGAAGACGCCACGGGCGGTCTGCACGGTCACCGTGCGCCCGGCCAGCTCCACCTCGACGTCACGACGCTCGTCGGCCGTGGCGGGCCGGGCCGTGAAGTAGTGCTCGCCCGCCGTCCCGCCCGCCTGCCGGCCCGCCTGCTCGTCGTCCGCCCGGGTGCTCGCCACGCAGGAGAGGGTAGGGCGGTCCGGGAGCGCTGCTGCACGCCCGCCGCGACCCGGCCCCGCCGGGTCGCGGCGGGGCCGGCACCTCCTGCGATCCCCGCGCTTCCCGGAATCCCGTGGACCCCTCGGCCGTTGAGAAGGATGCTGGTACCTCAACCCGTGAGGGACCGCACGACCTGGGAGGTCCATGAACCACCGCTCTTCGCCGGTCCGGCCGTCCGCGACGCAGCAGTCGCAGGACAGCGTGGAGGTGGACGTGCGCGGCGACGCACCCGACACCCCCCGCGCGACGGACCGCGACGCCGAGTTCGACCGCGCGCTGGCCCGCATCCTGACGGGCCACGACGACGCGGTTCCCACGGGTGGCGACGAGGCGGCGGACGGTGCCGGTGAGCGCGACTACGACGGCGACCAGCTCGACCTGGCCGACCGCCGCGCGCTGCGCCGGGCCGCCGGCCTGTCCACCGAGCTCACCGACGTCACCGAGGTCGAGTACCGGCAGCTGCGCCTGGAGCGCGTCGTCCTCGCGGGCGTGTGGTCCAGCGCGGACTCCAGCCGGGCCGAGGCCGAGGTGTCCCTGCAGGAGCTGTCGGCCCTGGCCGCGACCGCCGGCTCCGACGTCCTCGCGGGCGTTCTGCAGCGCCGGTCCACCCCCGACCCGGCCACCTTCCTCGGTGCCGGCAAGGCCGCTGCCCTGGCGGACCTCGTCGCCGCCGAGGGCGCCGACACCGTCGTCTGCGACGGCGAGCTGTCCGCCTCGCAGCGGCGCGGCCTGGAGGACATCGTCAAGGTGAAGGTCGTCGACCGCACGGCCGTGATCCTCGACATCTTCGCCCAGCACGCCAAGAGCCGGGAGGGCAAGGCCCAGGTCGAGCTGGCCCAGCTCGACTACCTCCTGCCGCGACTGCGCGGCTGGGGCGAGTCGATGTCCCGCCAGGCCGGTGGTCGCGTCGCCGGCGGTGCGGGGATCGGCTCGCGCGGCCCCGGTGAGACGAAGATCGAGCTCGACCGCCGCCGCATCCGCTCCCGCATGGCCAAGCTACGCCGGGAGATCCGCGGCATGGGCACGGCCCGCGACGCCAAGCGCTCCCTGCGCGTGGCGCGCGCGGTGCCGTCGGTGTCCATCGCCGGGTACACCAACGCGGGCAAGTCCTCGCTGCTCAACCGCCTCACCGGGGCGGGCGTGGTGGTGGAGTACGCGGTGTTCGCCACCCTGGACCCGACGGTCCGGCGCGCGCAGACGCCGGAGGGCCGCCCCTACACGCTGGCCGACACCGTCGGCTTCGTGCGGCAGCTGCCCCACCAGCTGGTGGAGGCGTTCCGCTCCACGCTGGAGGAGGTCGCCGAGGCGGACCTCGTCCTGCACGTGGTCGACGGCTCGCACCCCGACCCCGAGGGCCAGCTGGCGGCGGTGCGCTCGGTGCTGGCGGAGGTCGGTGCCGACAAGGTCACCGAGCTCGTCGCGATCAACAAGGCCGACGTCGCCGACCCGGAGGTGCTGCAGCGGCTGCTGGCCCGCGAGCGCGGTGCCGTCGTGGTCTCGGCGCGCACCGGCGAGGGCATCGAGCAGCTGCGCGAGCGGATCGCCGAGCTGCTGCCGGTGCCGGACGTGGAGGTCGAGGTGTGCGTGCCGTACGAGCGCGGTGAGCTGGTGCACCGCGTGCACACGACCGGCCAGGTCCTCGTCGAGGAGCACACCGCTGCCGGGACCCGGCTCCAGGCGCGGGTGCGTCCGCGGCTGGCGGCCGAGCTGGCGCCGTTCCGGCTCAGCGGCGCCCCCGTCTGAGCCGTTCCACGGTGTCCCCAGCCCGATCCGGCCCTCGGGGCCCGGCGGGGCTGGGGACGACGTGCGGGGTGGGCCCGCGCATCGGCGAGGATGGTCCGGTGAGCGCGCCCAGCCCCGAGCAGGTCCACGAGGAGGCCGGTGGCCAGGGGGCCACCGGCCTCCTCGACGCGGTCGTGGAGGCCCTCGGCGGGCAGCGTCGCGAGGGGCAGGCCCGCATGGCGCAGGCCGTCGCCGGGGCCGTCCGCGACGAGCGGCACCTCCTGGTGCAGGCCGGCACCGGCACCGGCAAGTCGATGGCGTACCTGGTGCCCGCCGTGGCGCACGCCGTGCGCGAGGGGTCCCGGGTGGTCGTCACCACGGCCACGCTGGCCCTGCAGGCGCAGGTCGTCGAGCGCGACCTGCCGCGCCTGGCCGGGGCGCTGACGCCCGAGCTGGGCCGCGAGCCCACCTGGGAGCTGCTCAAGGGCCGGGCGAACTACGTGTGTCGCAACAAGCTCGACGGGGGTTTCCCCGTGGAGGAGGCCGCGCTGTTCGACGTGGCCGCGCCCGCGGGGGACTCCGGCGCCGGTGACGCCGGCCGGCTCGGCCGGGAGGTCGTGCGGTTGCGGCAGTGGGCCGCGAGCACCTCCACCGGCGACCGCGACGAGCTCGACCCGGGCGTCAGCGACCGCGCCTGGCGCCAGGTGTCCGTCTCCGCCCGCGAGTGCCTGGGCTCGCAGCGCTGCCCCGTGGCCGCGGAGTGCTTCTCCGAACGCGTGCGGGCCCGCGCCCGCGAGGTCGACGTCGTGGTCACCAACCACGCCATGACGGCGATCGACGCGCTCGAGGGCTCCGGGCAGCTGCTGCCCGAGCACGACGTCCTCGTGGTCGACGAGGCGCACGAGCTGGCGGACCGCGTCACCGCCGTGGCCACCGCGGAGCTGTCCGCCGCCGTGCTGGGGGCCGCCGCGCGCCGGCTGCGCCGCGCGGCCGGCATCGTCGGCGAAGCCCTGGAGGACGCCGGTGCCGCGTTGGAGGCGGCCCTGGAGGACGCCCCGCCCGGGCGGCTGGAGAGCTGGCCCGAACCGCTGGCGGAGGCCGTGCGCGCCGTGTGCGACGGCGCCCGCACCGCGCTGAGCGACCTCAAGACCGCAGGGGAGGGTGCGGTGAAGGAGGAGGACGCCGAGGCCCGCGGTGCCCGGCACCTGGCCCGCGCCGCCGTGCAGGAGGTCTTCTCCGTCGCCGAGCGTCTCGCCGAGGGCTCCGAGCACGACGTCGCCTGGGTGACCGCCGGCGGAGCCGGCGGCCGCGCCCCTTCGCTGCACGTGGCGCCGCTGTCGGTGGCCGGGCTGCTGCGCGAGCGGGTCTTCACCGACCGCACCGTGGTGGCCACGTCCGCCACCCTCACCCTCGGCGGCTCCTTCGACCCGGTCGCGGGTGCCTTCGGGCTGCGCACCGGTGGGCGCGACCGCGCCCCGTGGACGGGGCTGGACGTCGGCAGCCCCTTCGACTACCCCCGGCAGGGGATCCTCTACGTGGCCCGGCACCTGCCGCCGCCGGGTCGCTCGGGCGTGGCCGACGCCGTCCTCGACGAGCTCGCCGCGCTGCTGGACGCCGCAGGTGGGCGCACCCTGGGCCTGTTCTCCTCGCGCCGGGCCGCCGAGGAGGCCGCTGCCGGGGTGCGCGAGCGCACCGGCCGCACCGTCCTGTGCCAGGGCGACGACCGGCTTCCGCGCCTGGTGCGCCGGTTCGCGGACGAGCCGGCGACCTCCCTGTTCGGCACCCTGTCGCTGTGGCAGGGCGTGGACGTGCCCGGCGCCGGCTGCCAGCTCGTGGTGATCGACCGCATCCCCTTCCCCCGCCCGGACGACCCGCTGATGTCGGCGCGCGCCCGGGCCGTGGACAGCGCCGGCGGCAACGGCTTCCTGTCGGTGTCCGCCGCCCACGCGGCGGTGCGGCTCGCGCAGGGCGCGGGGCGGCTGGTGCGCGCGGCCGGCGACCGCGGCGTCGTCGCGGTCCTCGACCCGCGCCTGGCGACGGCCCGCTACGGCGGCTTCCTGCGCGAGAGCCTCCCGGCCTTCTGGCCCACCGCCTCGCCCGAGGTGGCCCGCGAGGCGCTGCGCCGGCTGGACGCCGCCGCGGCTGCGCCGGGCGGGTGAGGATCCGGGGCGGACAGGCCCCGGGGGCTGACCGCGCAGCCGTCACCTGGCATCCTCGGTCCGTGGCCACCGTCGGCTTCCTGCACACCGCGCACGCCCACGTGCGCGCCTTCCGCGACCTCCTGCACCAGCGCGACGACACGGTCGACGACCGGCACCTGGTGGACACCGGGTTGCTGTCCGGCGCCCGCGAGCACGGCGCGGCGAGCGTGCGCGCGGCCCTCGCCGACCGGCTGCGGCGGCTGGTGGCCGAGGGCGCCGACGTCGTCGTGAGCACCTGCTCGGAGACGGGTCCGGAGGCCGAGCGCGTCGGCGCCGAGGTGGGCGTGCGGGTCCTGCGCGTGGACCGGCCGATGGCCGAGGCCGCGGTGCTGGCCGGGCGGCGCATCGCCGTCGTCAGCTCGCTGCCGCAGGCGCGCGCCACGGTGCTCCCGCTGCTGCAGGAGTCGGCCGCCGCGACCGGGAGGACCGTCGAGCTGGTCGACGTGCGCTGCCCGGGCACCTGGTCGGCCTTCGAGGCCGGGGACGTGGTGACCTACGTCACCTCGGTGGCCGAGGTGGTGCGGCGCTGCGTGCGCGCCGCGTTCCCGCCGGTGGACGTGGTGGTGCTCGCGCAGGCGAGCATGGTCGACGCCGCGCCGCTGCTGCGGGACCTGGGCCTGCCCGTGCTCACGTCGCCGCGGCTGGCGGTCGAGGCGGCGGTGGAGCTGGTGGTACCGGTCGGCCGCTGACGGGCGCAGCCCCGCGGGTGCCCCTCAGAGGCTGCGCAGCACCGCCGTCACGCGCCCCAGGACCACCGCGTCGTCGCCGTCGATCGGCTCGTACAGGTCGTTGCGCGGAAGCAGCAGCACGTGGCCGTCCCTGCGCTGCAGCACCTTCACGGTGGCTTCCCCGTCGATCATCGCGGCCACCACGTCGCCGTTCTCGGCCGTGGGCTGCTGGCGCACGACGACCCAGTCGCCGTCGCAGATCGCCGCGTCCACCATGGAGTCGCCGACCACCCGCAGCATGAAGTGCTGCCCGGCGCCCACCAGCTGAGCGGGCAGCGGGAAGACCTCCTCCACCAGCTGCTCGGCGAGGACGGGGGCGCCGGCCGCGATGCGCCCGACGACGGGCACGTACGTGACGGCGGGCCGTTCGTCGGCGGCGGTGGCCCCCTCGCCGGCCACAGCGCCGTGCGCCGGCGCAGGGGCGACGACCTCCAGGGTGCGCGGGCGGCGGGGGTCCTTGCGCAGGTACCCCAGGCGCTCGAGGGTCTTCACCTGGTGGGCGACACTGCTGGGGCTGGTGAGCCCGACCGCCTGGCCGATCTCGCGCATGCTGGGCGGGTACCCGCGGCGCTCCACCGCCTCCCGGATCGTCTCCAGGACCCCGCGCTGGCGTGCTGTGAGCCCCCCGCGGTCGGGGTGGCCGTCGGGCAGCTGGTGCACCGACGCCCCGGCCGCGCCGGGGTCGTCCCGGTCCTCGCCGTGCAGCAGGTCCGTCACGTCCACTCCCCGTCGTCCCACGAGCACCGCGGCGTCCCGCGGCTGCGATCACGCTACTCGGGCGGGCCCCGGACCTCAAACACGTGTTCGAACGTGTCGCGCCGTGCCCGAGGTGCGCCGGAGGGCGCCGGGGCGGCGGGCCGTGTCGGGGGCGGGTGGCAGCGTGCGCACGCCGCCCCCCCCGCGGGGTCGCGCGCGCCGCGCGCCGGTCGTGCGCGGGGCTTGCGCACCCCCCGCCGGGCGGTGGTAGAACAGCCCCGCCCGTTCGAACACCCGTTCGACCGGGCTCCCGAGCCGGAGGTCCTCACCCGTGAGCAGCACCGCCCTCGCCCTCTCACCCCTGGCGCCCGGCCACCGTCCCGTGCGCGCCCGCCGGGCCCCCGGGGGCCGTCCGTCCCCCGCGGTGCGCTGCGCCGCCGCAGCCCCCCGCGGGCCCGTGCGCCGTCCGTCCCGCGCCCCGCGCCGGGCCCTGCGGCTGACGCGGCGCGGACGGCTGGCCGCCACGTGCACGACGGCCGGCGTGCTGGCCGGCGTGGTCCTGGCGGTGTCGGCGGCGGTGGGCGGGCCGGCCGCCGCGGGCGGGGTGCCGGGGCGCGCCCCGCACGTCCTGACGGTGCTGCCCGGGCAGACCCTGTCGGAGATCGCCACCGAGCTGGCGCCGGGGGAGGACTGGCGGGAGGTGGCCGCCGAGATCGCCGAGGTCAACGGCCTGTCGTCGCCGGCCCTGCGCGCGGGGCAGCGGCTCACCCTCCCCGAGCTGGACTGATCGGCGCCCGGCCGTGCGTGGTGTCCACAGCAGCCGGGGGCAGGTTGCCGACGCCGACACCGGCGACGTACCGTCACCCCACGATCAGGACCCTGGGCCGCCCCCGGGGACGGCGCCGCCCGCCCGGGCGGGGTCCGGGGCGGGCGGCCGGGGCGCCGCGTGGGAGGAACCAGGGGTGCACTGCCCGTTCTGCCGGCACGCCGATTCGCGCGTGGTCGATTCGAGGACCACCGAGGACGGCAGCAGCATCCGCCGGCGCCGCCAGTGCCCCAACTGCTCCAAGCGCTTCACCACGCTGGAGACCGCGAGCCTGGCCGTGGTGAAGCGTTCCGGCGCCAGCGAGCCGTTCAGCCGGGCCAAGATCGCCACCGGTGTCCGCAAGGCCTGCCAGGGGCGCCCGGTCAGCGAGGACGACATCGCGCTGCTGGCGCACCGCGTCGAGGAGGCCGTGCGCGCCCAGGGCGCCGCCGAGATCGACGCCCACCAGGTGGGTCTGGCCACCCTGCCCTTCCTGCGCGAGCTCGACGAGGTCGCCTACCTGCGCTTCGCGTCGGTCTACCAGGCCTTCGACTCCCTCGCGGACTTCGAGGCGGCCATCGAGCAGCTGCGCGCCGAGCGCAGCGCCGCGCTCGAGCGCGCGGACGGTGCGCCGGCGGCCGTGCGCGGCTGACCGCGGCCGCGCGGGCCCTGGGTCGGCACGCGGGCCCGGCGGGGCGAGAATGGGCCCATGCTGGATCCCGGGTCGCTGTACACCCTGCAGGGCACGCCGCCGGCGCTGGTCGAGCCCCACCTCGTCGTCGCGCTGTCGGGCTTCGTCGACGCCGGCAGCGCCGTGCGGCTGGCGGTGGGGCACCTGCGCGACGTCTGCGAGCACGAGGTCGTGGCCACCTTCGACGTCGACCAGCTGCACGACTACCGGGCGCGGCGCCCCACGATGACGTTCGCCGGTGACCGCTGGGCGGACTACGAGGCCCCCGCCCTGCAGCTGGAGCTGCTGCGCGACGCCGAGGGCTCGGCGCTGCTCCTGCTGAGCGGGCCGGAACCGGACGTGCAGTGGGAGCGCTTCACGCGCGCCGCCTGGCAGCTCGCCGACCGCTTCGGAGTCCGGCAGACCGTCGTGCTCAGCGCCGCGCCCACGGCCGTCCCGCACACCCGCCCCAGCGGCGTGACGGCCAGCGCCAGCCGCCCCGAGCTGCTGGAGGGGTACCGCACCTGGGACGTGGAGGCCCGGGTGCCCGGTCACGCGGCGGGCCTGCTGCACCTGCGCGGCGCCCAGGAGGGCCGGGACGTGCTGTCGGTGCTCGCCCACGTGCCGCACTACCTGGCGGCCAACGACTACCCCGACGCAGCGGCCGTCCTGGTGCGCACCCTGTCCGGTGAGACGGGCCTGGCGCTGCCGGTGGACACCCTGCTGGAGGCGGCATCGGCCACCAGGGTGGAGGTCGACGCCCAGGTCGCCGACTCCGCGGAGGCGGCAGCCGTGGTCAGCGCGCTGGAGGAGCAGTACGACGCCCAGGGCGACGAGGGGCGCGGCACGGGTGCGGCCAGCGCCTTCCTGCCCACCGCCGACGAGCTCGGCGCGGAGTTCGAGCGCTTCCTGGCGCACCGTGAGGAGGACCCCGGCGCGGAGTGAGGCCGCCGGTACGGGGCGCACCCGCGGCCCCCGACGCTCAGGTCGCGGCGGTGCGCGAGCCGGACGTGCCGGCGCTGCCGCCGCGCGCCCCCGACAGGTGGTGCAGCAGGGCCCGCGCGTAGGCGTCCGCGGGGTCGGCCGCCTCGAAGGCGTCGGCGCCGTGCTCGTCGAGCAGCAGCACCCGGTGCACGACGCCGTCGCCCACGTCGCGGCGCTCCAGCCGCGTGAAGCGCTCCCCGAGCAGCTCGCGCAACTGGTGCTCCGCCGGCAGCCAGCACGCTTCCGGCTGGTCCACCGAGTCCAGCGCCCACTCAGTCGTGCCGTTGAAGCCGATGACGCGGCCGGTCGGGTGGTCGTGGACCTCGACCGTCATGTCGCTGAGGGTGAAGACGTCTTCGTCCATGTCCCGGCCGGGGATGACGAACCTGTCCCCGGCGGCCGGGTGCCACTCCAGCCCGGCGGCCTTGAGCTGCAGCGCGAGATCGACGGAGATCACCGGCCCAGCATGGCCCGGGGCCGCCGGGAGCGCGAGGTGGCGGGTGGTTCAGCGCTGCGAGAGGCGCACCAGCATCTTCCCGGTGTTCTCCCCGCGCAGCATGCCGATCAGCGCGCCCGGGGCGGACTCCAGCCCTTCGCGCACGGTCTCGCGGAAGACGACCCGGCCCTGCGCGAGCCAGCCGCCGACCTCGCGCTCGAAGTCGGCTCGGCGCTCGGCGTGGTCGCCGACGATGAAGCCCTGCAGCCGCAGCCGCTTGCCGACGATCGAGAACAGGTTGCGCGGTCCGGGAGGGGCGGCGGCAAGGTCGCGGGGGGAGTTGTACGCCGAGACGCTGCCGCACAGGGCGAAGCGGGCGAAGTCGTTGGCCGCGGCGACGGCGGCCTCCAGGTGGTCGCCGCCGACGTTGTCGAAGTAGACGTCGATGCCGTCGGGGGCGGCCTCGGCGAGGGACTCCAGCACGGGCCTGGCCCGGTAGTCGATCCCCGCGTCGAAGCCGAGGTCGGCGGTGAGGTGGCGGGCCTTGTCGGGGCCGCCGGCGCTGCCGACGACGCGCCGGGCGCCGCGCAGCTTCGCGAACTGCCCCACGAGGCTGCCGACCGCCCCGGCGGCGGCGGAGACGAACACCGTGTCGCCCTCGCGCATCGCCGCCACGTCGAGCAGCCCGACCCACGCGGTGAACCCCACCATGCCCAGCGGGCCCAGAGCGGCGGTCTCACCCACGCCCTCCGGCAGGTCCAGCCGGCGCACCTGCCCGGCGGGCAGCACCGCGTGCGTGCGCCAGCCCAGGCCGTGCAGCACGAGGTCGCCGGCGCTGAAGCCGTCGGCGCGCGAGTCCTCCACGACGGCGACGGCGGCGCCGTCCAGCGCCTGCCCGAGCCGGTACGGCGGCACGTAGCTGGGGACGTCGTCCATGCGCGGGCGCATGTAGGGGTCGACGGACATGACGAGCGTGCGCAGCAGCAGCTGCCCCTCGCCGACGGCGGGCAGCTCGACGTCGGCGAGCTCGAAGTCGTCGGGGACGGGTTCGCCCTGCGGGCGGCGGGCCAGGCGGATCTCTCGGGCGTTCACGCCCCCAGCCTCTCCCCGCCGTGCCGCGCGGCGCGCGGCGGGGTAGACACGTCCCCGGACGAGGACCCCGCCACCCGCGGGGCCGGCAGGAACGACGGAGGGACGGACGACGATGGACACGCAGGTCGCGCGCGAACGGCTGCTCGAGTTGCGGCGCGAGCTGCAGGAGACGATCGAGGGCGTCACCTCGCGCATGGAGGCGGGTGTCACCGGAGACCTGCCCACGGGCGGGCACGACTTCGGCGACGAGGGCGCCCACGAGCAGCAGGCGGCGGAGCAGGAGGGCCTGCTGGACGGGGCGCGGCGCCGCCTGGACAGCGTGGACGACGCCCTCAGGCGCATCGAGGACGGCACCTACGGCATCTCGGTGGTCTCCGGCAAGCCGATCCCGGAGGAGCGGCTGGAGGCCCGCCCGGACGCCGCCACGCTGGCGGACGAGGAGCTGTGAGCGCTGGGGGGGGGGGGGGGGGGGGGGGGGGGGGGGGGGGGGGGGGGGGGGGGGGGGGGGGGGGGGGGGGGGGGGGGGGGGGGGGGGGGGGGGGGGGGGGGGGGGGGGGGGGGGGGGG
>NZ_JBJLRI010000076.1:0-18755 GCF_050871405.1 Kineococcus esterisolvens | reverse complement strand
CCCCGGCCCCCCCGGGGGCCCGGGGGCGTCGTCGCGCCCGGGACGGGGGCGGGGGTGGTCACGACGCCGTCGCTCGCCGCGGACCCCACCCGGTCCGCACCAGGGAGGACCGCAGCCCCGCGGCGGCCGCGACCACCGCGAACACCGCCAGCGCCAGCAGCACGATCGTGCCGCCGGAGGGCGTGCCCACCACGGCGGAGGTCGCCACCCCGCCCACGCCGACGGCGGCCCCGAGGGTGCCCGCCGTCAGCAGCAGGGCGCCGAAACCCCGGCACAGCCGCTGGGCTGTGGCCACGGGCACGACGAGCAGGGCGCTGACCAGCAGCAGCCCCACGGTGCGCATCGACAGCACGACGGTCACGGCGGTGAGCACGGCCAGGGTGCAGTTCAGCCGGAACACCGGCAGGCGCACGGCCCGGGCGTGCTCCTCGTCGTTGCCGGCGGCGAAGAACCACGGGCGCAGCACGAGCACGGTCAGGACCACGACGGCGGTGAGCGCGGCGAAGGCGCGCACGTCCGCGGCGCTGGTGGTGGTGATCGCCCCGAACAGGTAGCTCTCGAGGTCCGCCCCGCCTGCCGGCGCCAGGCTCAGCAGCACCGCACCGCCGGCGATGCCGCCGTAGAACAGCAGCGCGAGCGCGACGTCGCCGCCGGTGCGGCCGCGGTGGCGGACGACCTCGATGAGCAGGGCGGCGCCCACCGCGGCGGCCAGCGCCGTCCACACCGGGGTCCGCCCGGTGAGCACCCCGACCCCGACGCCGGCGAGCGCGACGTGGCCGAGGCCGTCGCCGACGAGGGAGAGGCCGCGCTGGACGAGGAACGCGCCGACGAGCGGGGCTGCTAGACCCACCATCGCGGCGGCCAGCAGGGCGCGGCGCAGGAACGCGTAGTCCAGCAGTTCCAGCAGTTCAGGCACCGGCGGCCACCTCCCGGCGCTCTTCGCAGGCGCAACCGCCCTCGACCCGCACGACGCGGTGCAGGACGGGGGCAAGGGCGGCGGTCTCGTGGGTGACGAGGACGACGGCGGTGCCGCCGTCGAGCTGCTCGCGCAGCACGGCGGCGACGGCCCGCGCCGCGCCGGTGTCGACGCCGGCGGTGGGCTCGTCCAGCAGCAGCAGGCGCGGGGCGCCGGCGAGGGCGCGGGCCAGCAGGACCCGGCGCTGCTGGCCGCCGGAGAGCTCGGCGAGGGGGGTGCGGGCGCGGTCGCGCAGCCCGACGCGCTCCAGGGCGCCGAGCACGGCGGTGCGGTCGCGGCGGTGCTGCGCCGGCAGCAGGCGGCGCAGCGGGCCGGAGCCGCCCAGGCGCCCGCCCGCGACGACCTCGGCGACGGTGGCGGGCACGGCGGTGGCCGCGGTGTGCCGCTGCGGGACGTAGCCGAGGCCCGCGCCGGCGGGCAGCCGGTCGTGCGGGTGGCCGAGCACCTCGAGGTGCCCGGAGTGCACGCGCGCCAGGCCCAGCGCGGCGCGCACCAGGGTGGTCTTGCCGGCGCCGTTGGGCCCGAGCAGGGCGACGCACTCGCCGGGGGAGACCTCCAGGTCCACGTCGCGCACGACGGGGCCGTCGGCGTAACCGGCGCAGCAGCGGCGGTAGGCGAGGGCGGGGGAGCGGGGCGGGGGCGCTGACACGTTGTTGATGATAATCACAATCGTTTGCTAGCTTCCGGGGCGCCCCGCCCGGGGCGGCACACCCCCGACGGAACCGAGGACCCCCGTGCACCACCTGGCCACCCGCCCGCTCGCCGCCGGCTCGCTGCTCTCGCTCCTCCTGCTCACCGGTTGCGGCGCAGGCGCCTCCGAACCCGCCGCCACCGCCGGCGCCGAGTCCGCCCCCGAACCCGCCGCGGCCGCCACCGAGGTCGCCGCCAGCACCCCCCGCCTCGCCCTGACGTACGACGGCGGCGTGCAGGTGCTCGACGCCTCCACCTTCGAGGTCGTCGCCGATCTGCCCGTGGAGGGTTTCAACCGCCTCAACCCCGCCGGCGACGGCCGGCACCTGCTGCTGTCCACCACCGGCGCCTTCCAGGTGCTCGACGCCGGCACCTGGGGTGAACCGCACGGCGACCACTCGCACCACTACACCGCCGAGCCCGAGCTGACCGGCGTGGGCTTCGAGGCCGTCAAGCCCGGCCACGTCGTCGTGCACGAGGGCCGCACCGCCCTGTTCGACGACGGCACCGGGGACGTCACCGTCTTCGACTCCGCCGACGTCGCCGACCCCGACCGCGAGCAGCGCGAGCTGACCACCCCCGCCGCCCACCACGGCGTCGCGGTCGAGCTCTCCGACGGGAGCCTGATCGTCTCCGAGGGCACCGAGGAGGAGCGCACCGGCACCCGCTGGCTCGACGCCTCCGGCGCCGAGATCGCCGCGAACCCCGGCTGCCCCGGTGTGCACGGCGAGGCCGTGGCCGCCGGCGAGGCCGTCGTCATCGGCTGCGAGGACGGCGCCCTCGTCCACCGCGACGGCACCATCACCGAGGTCACCGCCCCCGACCCCTACGGCCGCATCGGCAACCAGGCCGGCTCCGAGGCCTCCCCGGTCGTCCTGGGCGACTACAAGACCGACCCCGACGCCGAGCTGGAGCGCCCCACCCGCGTCTCCCTCGTCGACACCCGCGACGCCTCCCTGCGCCTGGTGGACCTGCCCGCCTCCTACTCCTTCCGCTCCCTGGGGCGCGGCGAGGACGGCGAGGCCCTCGTGCTGGGCACGGACGGCGCCCTGCACGTCATCGATCCTGAGTCGGGGTCCCTCGTGCGCTCGATCCCCGTCGTCGCGCCGTGGGAGGAGCCGCTGGAGTGGCAGGAGCCGCGGCCCACGCTGCTGGTCCTGGACGGCACCGCGTACGTCACCGAGCCGGCGACGAAGGAGCTGCACGCCGTCGACGTCGCCACCGGCGAGGTGTTCGGGAGCACGCAGCTGGAGGTCGTGCCGAACGAGCTGAACGGCGTGACCGGCGCCGCCGCGCACGAGGGCGAGCACGACCACGAGGACGAGCACGACCACGAGGACGAGCACGACGCCGAGGGGTCCGGCACCGCGTGAGCCGCGCCCGCCGCCGGGCCGCCGCCGCGCTCGTCGTCGCCGCCCTGGCCCCCGCCGCCTGCTCCAGCGGGGTGGCGGGGGACGACGGCGACGACGGCCGGCTGGACGTCCTGGCCTCCTCGCCCCCGCTGCAGCACGTCGCCGAGGTCGTCGGCGGCGAACGCGTCGACGTGACGGGCCTCGTGCCGCCCGGTGGCGACAGCCACGACGTGGAGATGAGCGCCGCGCAGGTCGGCGCGCTCGGCGAGGCCGACCTGCTGGTGCACCAGTCCGGCCTGCAGCCGGCCACCGACGACGCCCTGGAGGTCTCGTCGCCCGGGCGCGTGGTCGACACCGCCGTGCTCGCCGACCTCGGCGCCGACCCGCACTTCTGGCTCGACCCGGTCCGCCTGGGCGAAGCCGGCGGGCTCGTCGCCGACGCCCTCGCCGAGCTGGACCCGGCCGGCGCCGCCGACTACGCCGCGGGTGCGCGGGCGCTCGAGGAGCAGACCGCCGCCCTGGACGCCGAGCACGCCCGGGCCCTCGAACCGTGCCGCGGGGCCACGCTCGTCACCTCCCACGAGGCGTTCGGCTACCTCGCCGACCGCTACGGCCTGCGTCAGGTCGGCGTCGCCGGCATCGACCCGCACGTGGAGCCCTCCCCGGCCCGCGTGCGGCGCGTCGTCGACGTCGTCCGCGACGCCGGCGTGCGCACGATCTTCTTCGAGGTCTCCACCAGCCCGGAGGTCACCGAGGCCCTGGCGCAGGAGCTCGGCGTGGGCACCGGCGTGCTCGACCCGGGCGAGCGCGCCCGGGGGGGCGGGGACTACCCCTCGCTGGTGCGCCGCAACCTCGCCGCGCTCACCGCCGGGCTGGTCTGCGACGGGCCGGACCCGGCGGCCCCCGCGACGTCGCCGGCCGCCCCGGACCCGCAGGACCCGCGGAACTCGTAGAAGACGCTGCGCGAGGCGCCCGCGGAGTCGTCCGCGACGACGCGGGCGCCCAGCGCCTCCCAGAACGCGACCGCGCCGGGGGAGTGGCGGTAGGTGTGCAGGGCCAGGCGCCCGTAGCGGCCGTCCGCCGCGGCCCGCTCGCGCACCGCCGCCACCAGGCCGCGCGCGATCCCGCGGCGGCGGGCCCCGGCGGCCACGTACACGCGCACCAGCTGACCGGTGCGGCCGTCGGCGTAGCGCTCGACGAGGTGCCGCGGGCTCGCCCCCGGGCGCAGGCGCCCGTCGCGCAGCCCCGCCGTGCCGAGCACCTCGCCGGTGGCGTCGTCGACCGCGACGAGGAGGAACGCCTCCGCGGTGCCGGGGTAGCGGTGCAGCGGGTCGTCGACGTCGGCGTGCACCACCGGGTCGTGCGCGTCGCCGAAGTCGCGCGCGATGCAGGTGCGCATCACCTCCTGCGCGCCGGCGAGCGTCGCGGGGGACAGGGGCTGGTGGGACCAGGTTCCGGCGGGCACGGCCGCCCACTGTGCCAGGCGCACGCCGCGACCGGCGTCGCGAGCGACACCGCGCGTTCACCCGGCGCGGCTACGGTCCCGCGCGTGACGCCCCCCTCGGCCGCCCCGAACCCCCCGGCGCCCCCCGCGCTCGCCCGCCGCCTCGGAACCGGCGACGCCGTCGCGATCGGCCTGGGCTCCATGGTGGGTGCGGGGGTGTTCTCCGCCGTCGGCCCGGCCGCCGCCGCGGCCGGCACCTCCCTGCTGGTGGGCCTGGCGGTGGCCGCCGTCGTGGCGTTCTGCAACGCGGTGGCCTCCGCCCAGCTCGCCGCGACGTACCCGTCCGCGGGCGGCACCTACGTGTACGGCCGGGAGCGCCTGGGCCCGTGGTGGGGGTTCCTCGCCGGCTGGGGCTTCGTCATCGGCAAGACCGCCAGCTGCGCCGCGATGGCCCTGGTGGTCGCCGCCCACCTCGTGCCCGCGGCCTGGCAGCGGCCGGTGGCCGCCGCCGTCGTCCTCGTGCTGGCGGCGGTGAACCTGCGCGGCGTCACCCGCACCGCCAGCGCCACCCGCGTCCTGCTGGGCGTGGCCCTGGCGGCGCTGGCGCTCGTGCTGGCCGCGGCCGCCGCCGGCGGGCGCGCCGACGCCGCGCGGCTGGCGTGGGAGGCACCCGGCGGCTGGTACGGGGTTCTGCAGTCCGCGGGCCTGCTGTTCTTCGCGTTCGCCGGGTACGCGCGCATCGCCACCCTCGCCGAGGAGGTGCGCGACCCGGCCCGCACGATCCCGCGGGCGGTGGTCCTCGCCCTCGGCGCCGCCGTCGTCCTGTACGCGGCGGTGGCCGTCGCCGTGCTCGCCGTCCTCGGCGCCGAGGGGACCGCCGGCACCACCGCGCCCGTCCTCGCGGCCGTGCAGGCCAGCGGGTGGCAGTGGGCCGCGCCGCTGGTGCGCGTCGGGGCCGCCGCCGCGGCGACCGGGGCGCTGCTGGCGCTGGTGGCGGGGGTGGGGCGCACCGCGCTCGCGATGGCCCGCGAGGGCGACCTGCCCCGGCCGCTGGCCGCGGTGCACCCGCGGTTCTCCGTGCCGCACCGCGCGGAGGCGGCCGTGGCGCTCGTCGTGGTGGCCCTCGTCCTCACGGTCGACCTGCGCGGCGCCATCGGCTTCTCGTCGTTCGGGGTGCTGCTGTACTACCTCGTCACGAACCTCGCCGCGATCGGCCAGCCGCGCGACCAGCGCAGGTTCCCCAGGTCCCTGCAGGTGCTGGGCGCCGCCGGCTGCGTGGCGCTGGTGGCCACGCTGCCGGCGGCGTCCGTGCTCACCGGGGCCGCGGTGCTCGCGGCCGGGGTGCTGTACCGGCTGGTCAGCCGGCGTGCTGCCCGCCGTCGCGCTCGCTGACGAAGCGGTCGCGGGCCACGTCACCCAGGTCGGGGGAGTCGGTGAAGATGCCGTCGACGCCGGCCTCGAAGTACACCTGCGCCAGGTCCAGCACGCGGCCGAACTCCGCCGGGTCCTCGCTGCTGCGGTAGTCCACCGGCAGGAACTCGTTCTCCGCGCGCAGGGTGTACGGGACCACCTCGAGGCCGGCGGCGTGCGCGTCGGCGACCAGGGTCGTCTCCTCGCCCAGCGTGCCGTCCTCCTCCAGCGCGACGACCTGGGTCAGCGACGGGCCGACGGCGTCCACGTAGCGGGCCAGGTACCTCAGCGACGACGGCGTCAGCAGGTCCGCGTACGTGCGCGCGTCGCCCTCGGCGGCCAGGTCGTACGGGGCGCCGGAGGCGGAGGTGAGGAACACCGAGTCCGCGCTCAGCCCGAACTTCGTGCGCAGCTCGATCAGGTTCGTCAGCTCGAACGACTGCACGGTCGCGGGCGAGTCCGGGTGGTTCAGGTGGTGCTTCTTCAGCGCGTGCACCACCTTGCGCTCCATGGGCAGGCCGATGGACTCGAAGTAGGTGGAGTGCTTGATCTCGGGGATGATGCCGATCTCGCGGCCCAGCTCCTCCGAGAGGCGCTCGCGCTCGTCGAGGACCTCCTCGAAGGTCGGCACCTCGTAGGCGCCGTCGAAGATCGTGCTCTCCTGGCGCAGCTCCGGCAGGCGCTCCTCGGCGCGCAGGGTCTTCAGCTCCGCGAGGGTGAAGTCCTCCGTGAACCAGCCGGTCAGCTCGACGCCGTCGATGGTCTTGGTGGCCCGCCGGTCGGCGAACTCGGGACGTTCCTCGACGTCGGTGGTCCCGGAGATCTCGTTCTCGTGGCGCACCACGAGCACGCCGTCCTTGGTGGAGACCAGGTCCGGCTCGATGACGTCGGCGCCCATCAGGGCGGCCAGCTCGTAGGCGGCCAGCGTGTGCTCGGGCCGGTAGGCGGAGGCGCCGCGGTGACCCACGATCAGCGGGGCGGCCTCCTCGCGCCCGTGCTCCGGCGGCGTGGGCGGCGAGGCGGTGGCGGCGGACAGGGGGGTCAGGACGGTGGCGGCGGCCAGGGTGGCGGCGGCGACGGTGCGCGATCTCACCCGGCGGAGTCTGGCCACGACCCGGCGCGCTCTCAACGAACCCTCAGCGAACACCCGGTGACGAGGCGCCGACGCCGGGTCCCCGCGGTGCGGCGCCGTCCGTCCCCGCCGGCGCCGGCGCCCTCAAGCAGCGGCCCCCGCCTGCCGATGCTCACCCAGCGGCCCGTCGGAGGCCGCCCCAGCGAGGGAGCTGCACCGTGAAGGGCACCAGCGTCAGGTCGATCGCCGCACGCCTGCTGATCGTCGTCCTCGTCGCCGCCGCCGGGATCGCGGGTGTCACCGTGCTCGCGAGCCTGCAGACGCTCGACCGGATCCTCGCCGAGCGCCAGGCCGCCACCCGCGCCGTCGTGCAGACCGCCCTCGGCGTCGTCGAGCACTACGGCGCCGAGGCCGACGCCGGCCGCCTCGGCGAGGCCGAGGCCCAGGAGCAGGCCCTCGCGGCGCTCGCCTCCCTGCGCTACTCCGGCGAGGAGTACTTCTGGGTCAACGACACGAGCCCCACGATGCTCATGCACCCGATCAAGCCCGAGCTGAACGGCACGGACCTGTCCGCAACGACCGACCCCGACGGCAAGGCGCTGTTCGTGGAGATGGTCGACGTCGTGCGCCGCGACGGCGCCGGGTTCGTCGACTACCAGTGGCCCAAGCCCGGTGAGGAGGACCCGCAGCCCAAGACGTCCTACGTCGCCGGGTACGCCCCCTGGGGCTGGGTCGTCGGCTCGGGCGTCTACGTGGACTCCGTCTCCGCCGCCGCGCTCGCCGACGCCCGCGAGCTCGCCCTGGGCGGCGGCGCGCTCCTCCTCGCGTGCGCGCTGGTGTCCCTGGCCGTCGGCCGCAGCATCGTGCGCCCCATCCGGCGCGCCACCGACGTCCTCGCCCGCGGCGACCTGTCCGCCCGCCTGGACACCGGCCGCGGCCGGACCGAGCTGGAGCACCTGGCCCTCGCGCTGAACGCGACCCTGGACCGCGCCGCCGGCGTGGTGTGCGACGTCACCACCGCCGCCGGCGACCTGGACGCGGCCGCCTCCCGGCTCGTCGCCTCCAGCGACCAGATCGCCGAGCACGCCGCCGGCACCAGCGCCCGCGCGGTCGAGGTCAGCGGCAACGCGCAGGACGTCACCGCCCGCATCGCCGAGGTGTCCTCCGGTGCCCGCCGCATGGGCGAGGCCACCGGCGACATCACCCGCAACGCCCAGTCCGTCGCGCAGATCGCCCAGGAGGCCGTCGGCGTCGCCTCGGAGACCAGCCGCGCCGTCGCCGAGCTGGGCCGTTCCTCCTCCGAGGTCGGCAGCGTCGTGAAGGTCATCACCGCGATCGCGGAGCAGACGAACCTGCTGGCGCTGAACGCCACCATCGAGGCCGCCCGCGCCGGGGAGATGGGCAAGGGCTTCGCGGTGGTCGCCGGGGAGGTCAAGGAGCTGGCGCAGCAGACCGCGACGGCCACCGAGGACATCACCGGGCGCATCGGCGCCATCCAGCACGCCGTCGCCCAGGCCGCGGCCCGCATCTCCGAGATCAGCGACATCGTCGCCCGCATCGACGACTACCAGAGCACCATCGCGGCCGCCGTCGACGAGCAGAACGCCACCACCGGCGGGATGGTCGACCAGGTCGCCGCCGCCGCCGAGTCCGGGCGCGTCATCACCGCCACCCTCGACGGGGTCGTCGACGCCGCCCGCCGGACCTCCCACGACCTGGAAGGCGTGCGCGACGCCGCCCGCGGCGTCGCCGAGACGTCCGCGCAGCTGCAGCGGACGGTGCAGGTCTTCTCCGTCTGACGCCCGCACCCCGCCCCCGGCCGGCCCCCGGCCGGGGGTCAGCCGGCGACGGTGACGGTCTTGGAGTCCACGGCCACGACCGACCCGTCGCGCGCGGAGACCGAGAAGGCCCGCACCACGTGCTCACCCGGTTCCAGGGAGGGCACCTGCGCCGACCACGCCCCGCGACCCGGGGCGCCCTCGGCGGCGGTCGCGAACCCCTCGGCCACGACCGCGCCCGAGGCGTCGGTGACGTCCCAGCCGACGGTCGCCTCGAACACCGACGCCTCACCGCCCAGCTCCACGGGGGACGTCACCTCGGCGCCCTGCTCCGGCTCCAGCAGCCACACCGGTCCCAGCACCTCGGACGCCTGCGCACGCGCCAGCGCCTCCCCGGCGTGGGCGCCCAGGCCCCACAGGTCCGGCACGCGCGAGCCGTCGATGAGCAGCTGCACCCCGGCCACCGCGTCGTCGGCCGCCGTGACCGTGTGCACGACCTGCTGCACCGCGGCCCGGGCCAGGTCCTCACCGGCCCCCGGCGGCGCGGTCGCGGCCTCGGCGGACAGGTCCACCGTCACCAGGTCGGCCGTGCGCTCCACGCCCAGCACCCGCGTGCCCTCCGGCCACGGGACGAAGTAGTCCGGGTCCCTCGGCTGCTGCAGCATCACGTCCAGCGCCGTGGAGACCCGGTCCCCCTCCAGCGGGACGTCCGCGAACTCCCGGTAGAGCGCGACCTCCAGGCCGCCCTCCAGGCCGGTGCGGCCGGCGTAGTAGGCGGGCACGGTGACGGTCTCGGCCGGGGGCGTGCTCTCGGTGCTGGTGCTGGTGCTGGTGCTGGTGGACGGGGTCGTGGTCGCCGCCGTGGGGGAGGCGTCCTGGGACCCGCACGCGGCGATCAGCAGGGTGCAGGAGAGGACCAGGGCCGTGCTGGCGGGCCCCGTGGTCACCGGGCGGTCTCTCGTCGGCAGCCTCACGATCACCGACGTTACCCCCGGCCCGAGCCCGTGTCCCGGTGCCGCGGTTCAGCACGCCCCGGAGGGCCCCGGCACGGCACCGCCGGCGGCTCCGAAAACCCCGACCCCGAAGCGGCGCCCGGGTGTACAACGAGTGCCACGGACCGCGGCGGGGGCGTCGGCGGCCGGCCGCGCTCGGGGGGAGCGCGGGGGCGAGGCGGACGACGGCGTCCGCGCAGGGGGAGGACGACGTGGGCACGAGCACGCGCAGCACCACGGGGGAGAAGGAGCGGGGAGGCGCCCGGAGGGGCCGGCCGGCCGCGACGACCGTGCTGGGGGCGGCGCTCGCGGTGACGGTGCTGGGAGCGCCGCCGGCGAGCGCGGCGGTGCAGGACCTGGACGTGCGGGCCAGTTGCGTGCTGGGGCTGCCTGGGCACCTGGTGACCTTCACCTCGGACGGGACGGTGACCGACGTGCGGCTGCCGAACGGGGAGCTGTCCGCCGTCGAGCCGGGCCCGGGCCCCCGGGCGGTGAACTTGCGCCTCACCGACGGCCAGGGCGGGGTGTTCCGGCTGCTCGACGCCGCCGGGGGCGTCGTGGCGGTCAGCGCGCCTGTGGGCACCCACGGCTGCGACGGCTGGCCCAGCGTCGAGCGGTACCTCGCCGAGGGGGACGACCGGCCGGGGTCGCCGCAGGCGCTGACCGGGCTCTCGCGGACCCCGTCGGCCACCACCGCGCAGGGGGTGGTGGTGCACCGCGCCGCCGACGGCGCCTTCCACCTCGACCCGCGCTCCGGCGGGCACGTCGTGCGCGGTGCGATCCACGACCGCCACCGCGCCAGCGGCGGCACGAGCGGCTGGCTGGGGCACCCGCTGACCAGCGAGTTCGGCGTCAGCACCCTCGACGGGCTCTACACGCGCTTCGAGGGCGGGACGGTCTACTGGTCGCCGTCCGCCGGTGCGCACGCGGTGCGCGGGGCGATCGCCGCCGGCTACGCCGCCCGCGACTTCGAGCGCGGCACCGGCCTGCCGCTGACCGACGAGTTCGGCCCGCTGCTGCGCGGCGGCTTCGGCCAGCACTTCACCGGCGGGTCGCTGTACTGGAGCCCGGACAGCGGGGTGTGGCGGGTGCGGGGAGCCGTCCGCGACGAGTACGCCCGCCTCGGCTGGGAGCGATCGGCGCTGGGCTACCCGGTGAGCGACGAGGACGACGCCGGACGCGGGGGGTTCGCGCAGGTCCAGCACTTCCAGGGCGGATCGATCTACTCCAGCGCCCGCAGCGGCGCGCACGCGGTGCGCGGTGCGATCCGCGACGCCTACGACCGCGCCAGGCGCGAGAGCGGTTTCCTCGTCATGCCGGTGGCCGGTGAGGTGGCCCTGCCGGACGGCGGTGCCTTCCAGCGCTTCGAGTACGGCGCGATCTACCGCGGGCCGCGCACCGGGGCGCACTACGTCCTCGAGGCCCGGGGGGTCCTGGACCGGTGGGGGGAGCTCGGCTGGGAGCGCGGCATCGGCTACCCCACCTCCGACCCGTTCATCCAGCTGAAGGACGGCTGGTCGGCGCAGCACTTCGAGCGCGGGTCGCTGTACACCCGCAGCTACGCGGACGACCCGAGGCCGGTGCTGCTCGTCAAGGGCGCCATCCGCGACCACTGGGCCTCCGCCGGCTGGGAGAACAGCCGCTTCGGCTACCCCACGGGCGAGGAGGTCCTGGTGCCCGGCGGGGTCCGGCAGGACTTCCAGCACGGTTCGCTGACCTACACGTGGGTCACCGGGCGGGTCACGGCGAGCTGAGGCAGCTCGCCCGTGAGGACGACCGGGACCACCAGCGCGCCGAGCGCCACCGCCCGCCGGCACCCCTGCCGGGGCAGGTGGCCTGCGGTGCTGCTGGTGCCCCCGGCAGGATTCGAACCTGCGACACACGGTTTAGGAAACCGATGCTCTATCCCCTGAGCTACGGGGGCGCGCCCGCGGGCGGCGCCGCGACCGCTGCGAGTCTAGCGGGCACCCCGCGCCCGCCGTCCGCCGCGGGCCCCCGCGAGCACCCGGCCGGGGCCCGCGGCGTCCGACCACGGCGAACTACGACGCGCTGTCGTTGACTTCGGCTGCGCCGCAGGCGAACGACGACCCCCGCCGTGCGGGAGGGGGCCGTCCGGGTGCCTACACTCAAGCCGCAAGACACGCCGACCGATGCCGTCTCCTGGGTGTCGGACCGAGTCGACGGGGACTCCGACACCCGGCCGACGTCGTCTCCCGAGGAGAACTCCGGATGTCCGTTCAGACCCTGCGCACCGACGCCCGCGCGAGCGTCCCCGGCCCCCGCCGGGCGCCCCGCCAGAGCGCTGCCGTCGCAGCCATCGACGCCGCCCTGCACGAGTCCGGCTGCATCCTGGTGGCGACCTCCGCCACCGATGCCGGGTGCACCATCGCCTTCTACGACGCGCGCTCCCTCGCCCGGGCCGTGGACGTCATCGCCTCCGCAGCCGCGGGCTCCGGCGACGACGAGCTCGCCGCCCGCGCCCGCCAGCACGGCACCGGCGCCTGGAAGGTCACCGCCCAGCCGCAGTCCTGGGCCGGACCCGACGGCGACCCCCACGCCGCCGGCCAGCGCTCCTCCACCACGTGGAACCTGCAGGTGCCCCGCGCCGACCTCGTTCCCGCCGCCGCGGCCCTGCTGGCCTGAGGTCCGGGCCGCCTACACCTCGACCTCGGCGAGCACCCGCGGCACCTCCGCGGGCAGCTCCCGGGCCAGGAACCCCAGCCGGCCCACCGAGCTGGCCAGCCGGTCCCCGGCGCGCCCGTGCAGGTGGCACGCCCACACCGCCGCCTGCACCGGGTCCGCCCCCCGGGCGCACAGACCCGTGACGATCCCGGCGAGCACGTCGCCGGAACCGGAGACGCCCAGCCCCGCCCCGCCCGAGACGTCCAGCCACAGGCGCCCGTCCGGGGCGGCGATCCACGACTCCCCGCCACCGGCGGCCACCACGCACCGGCTGCGGCGCGCCAGCTCCCGCGCCGCAGCCGCCGTGTCACCCCCGACCTCCTCCTCGTCCGAGCCCAGCACGATCGCCAGCTCCGCCAGGTTCGGCGTCAGCACCGCCCGGCCGTCCAGGTGGTGCAGGAACGTCGCGTCGCGCGTCACCGGCGCGAGCCCCAGCGCGTCCAGGACCACCGTCCGCCGCAGCGGCGGCACCAGGGCCTCCAGCAGCTCCACCACCGCGGCCTCGCCGACCGTCCCCACGCCCAGGCACACCGCGTGGGCGCCCTGCACCAGCTCCGCCAGCTCCGAGCCGTCCGCACCGCACGAGGGGTCGATGCCCCCCTCGGCGTTCGCCGGCAGCCCCAGCACCAGCGCCTCCGGCAGCGCGACCCCCAGCGCCGGTGCCGTGGACGTCGTCGTGGCCACCTGGAGCTTGCCCGCGCCGCAGCGCAGCGCCGCCTCCGCCGCCAGCAGCACCGCACCCGGCGTGCGGTCGCTGCCGCCCACCACGCAGGTGCGCCCCCGCGACTCCTTGCCGACCCCCGGCGGCGGCAGCGGCCAGTCGCGCAGAACCGCCGAGGTGACCGTCACCGCGCCCGCCGCGGCGCCCCGCCCGCTCACCGCGCCGCCCCCGCGACGCCGGCGGGGCCCCGGGCGCCGTCCCGCGCCGGGTCGCCGTCCGGGGAGCCCTCGTCCGCGGGGTCGTCGGCCGGGTCGTCGGTGACCCGCACGTCCGCCACCGCCCGCGTGTCACCGGCCACCTGCAACCGCACGCCACCGCCGCCCGCCCCGCGGGAGGTGTACGAGGTGACCGAGCAGTTCGCCAGCGGCTCGGAGGCGTCCAGCTCCAGCAGCGATCGCTCGTCCAGGTCCTCCAGCACCAGCCGGAAGTTCATGATCACCGCCTGGTGGGAGACCACCAGCACGTCCTGGCCGGCGTGCTCCTCGCGCAGCGAGGCCAGCACGCTGCGCACCCGCAGCGCCACGTCGCACCAGCTCTCCCCGCCCGGCGGCCGGTAGTAGAACTTCCCCAGCCGCGTGCGGCGCGCCGCCTCCTCCGGGAACCGGGCCCGCACCCCCGCGCCCGTCAGCCCGTCCCACCAGCCCAGGTCCCGCTCGCGCAGGCGCTCGTCGGTGCGCGGGGCGGGCACCTCCAGACCCGCTTCGCGCGCCCCCCGCACCACCGCCTCCGCGGTCCGCAGCGCCCGCGCGTACGGGGAGCTGAGCACCACCCGGGGCGCCGGCGGGGCCTCCGGCGCCGTCGCCAGCCAGGCCCCCACGGCCACGGCCTGCCGCCGGCCCAGCTCCGACAGGGGCACGTCCGCGTCGCGCTCACCCACGTCCACCACCTCGGCGCCGCGCGCGCGCGCCCGCGCGTCGGCGAGGTTGCCGGTGCTCTGCCCGTGGCGCACCAGCGTCAGGGACGCCGGCCAGCGCACGCCGGGGGTCGTGTCGGGAGGTGCGGCGGAGGCGGCGGGGGAGTCGACCACCCCCCACGTCTATCCCAGCGGACGCTCCCGTGCGCGGCGAGCTGCTGCCGACCCGCCGCGGGAGGTGACAAGGTGTGACGACGCAGTCCCGGTGGGCCGACCGCCCGCCGGCCGAGGAGGAGGTGCAGGCTGAAGCGGCTCGCGCGGCGCTGGCACCACCTCATGCTGCGCACCAGCCTGCAGCGACGGGTGTCCGTCATGGCCGGCGTCTTCCTGCTCGTCTCCCTCGCGCTGACCCTCGTGCTCGCCCAGAGCCTGCTGCACACCACCGGGGAGGACGAGCGCGCGGCGCAGGAGCAGTGGGGACAGGTCGCCGACAGCCTCAGCGCCTTCAGGGGGAACTTCGTCGAGCTGCACGCGGTGCACCAGCAGTACGTCCTCTCCACGGACCCCACCCAGACCCCCTCCCTCGGGCGGGAGCGTGCCGACCTCGTGGACGACCTCGCCGAGCAGAGGGAGGTCCTCCGGGAGCAGGCGGTGCTGCTGCGCGACTCCGCGGTCACCGACAACCTGCAGGAGGTCTTCGCCGACGTCGACGCCTGGCACACCGTCGCCGACGAGCAGGCGCGCGTGAAGGCGACCGGCGACGAGGAGGGCCTGCGCTCGGCCCTCGCCAACGCCCCGGCCAGCCGGGAGTTCCGCAACGCCTACCGCGACGTCGAGGACGTCGCGCAGCTCATCGGCGACCAGCGCCTCGCCGACGCCTCCGAGGCCGAGGAGGACCTCGGCCGCTTCCAGCTCGTGCAGGTCGGCGTCGCCGCCGTCGCCCTGCTCATGGTCCCCACCATGCTGCACCTCGTGCGCCGCTGGGTGCTCCGGCCCCTGGACGCGCTGTCCCAGCAGATGCTCGGCGTCGGCCGCGGCGACCTGCAGACCCCCCTCGGGCTGGCCGGCCCGCCCGAGCTGGCCGCCGTCGCGCACTCCGCGGAGACGATGCGCCGGCGCATCCTCGACGAGCTCGCCGACGCCGTCTCCGCCCGCGAGGCCCTCGCCCAGAAGCAGCCCCTCGTCGCCGAGGTGCGCGACCAGCTCGCCGCCCACGAGCTGCCCACCCTCGCCGGGTGGACCGCCGCCGCCGCGCTGCGCCCCGCCGAGGGCCTGCTGGCCGGCGACTGGTACGACGTGCTGCACCTGGAGGACGGCCGCTACGCCGTCGTGGTCGCCGACGTCTCCGGCCACGGGGCGCGCGCCGGCATCGTCGCCATCCAGCTCAAGCGCCTGCTGGAGGCCGCCCTGCACCTGGCACCCGAACCCGACCTGGCGCTGGCCATGGCCGCGCGGGTCTTCACCGACGAGGCCGAGCGCTTCGCCAGCTGCGTCGTCGCCGTCGTCGACGCCGACTCCGGGGTCGTGCGGTACGCCAACGCCGGGCACCCCGCCCCCCTGGTGGTGCGCTCCGACGGCGGAACCGTCCGGCTGGTCGCCCAGCTGGAGGCCACCGGTCCGCTGCTGTCGTGGCTGCACCTGGACACGCCCGGCGCGTGGAGCACCGGCACGGTCTCCCTGGCACCCGGCTCGATGCTCGTCGTCTACACCGACGGCCTCACCGAGGCGCGCCCCAGCGGCACCACCGACGAGCTGGGCGTGGAAGGGGTCCTGGAGGCGCTGGCGGGACTGCCCGAGCTGACCCCGCAGGCCCTCGTCGACGAGGCGCTCGAGGCCGCCCGCCGCCACAGCGGCGGCCGCGCCCGCGACGACGTCACCCTCGTCGTCCTCGCCCGCGGAGACGGCGCCCTGCCCGCCGCCCCGCGCGGGGCGCACGCGGCCGGGCCCGGTCACCGGACGGGGTGAACCACCGGGCGCCGCGCGTGGCGACCGTGCGGACCGGGCCGTCCACGCGCCTACTGTGGAAGGCGTGAACGACGCAGCACCCACCACCGCGGACACGACCCGACGGCAGTGGTGGGCGCAGGCGCAGGCGCTCGGTGGCACGTCCGCGTTGCTGGACCACCCCGACACCCCCGAGGCGGGGCTGGACCTGACGACCGCGCACCCCTCCGGCCTGGCGCAGCTGCTGGCCGGCGGGCCGGCGCCGCTGTCCAGCCTCGTGCGCGAGTCCGGCGCCTTCGCCGACGCCCGCCGCCGCGTGCGGGCCGTGCACCGCCGGGCCGAGGCCCTGCTGGCCCAGCGCGGCACCCGCGTCCTGGCGGTCGCGGTCGGCACCGTCACCTGGACCCCGTCGACCGGCGCCACGTCCCGCCGCACGCCCCTGCTGCTGCGCCGCTGCTCGCTGACCCCCCTGGACGAGACCCGCGACGACTTCGTGGTGCGGCTGGACGCCGGCGTGCTCGTCAACCCGGTGCTGGTGCGCACCGCCCGCGCCGAGCTGGGCGTCGAGCTGGACGCCACCCGCGTGGCGCGCGCCGTGGGCCGCCACCGCGGCTTCGACCCCGACCCCGCGCTGGAGGAGGTGCGCCGCCAGCTCGCCGGCGCACCCGGTCTGCGGGTGGAGCGCCGCCTGCTGCTCGGCACCTTCGCCGACCCCGGCTCGGACCTCGTCGCCCACCTGCGCGACCACGGCGCCGCCGTGCGCGGGCACCGCGTCGTGCGGGCCCTGGCCGAGCAGGTGCCCCCCGCCCCCGCCGGCCCGTCCCGGCCCGACGCGGCCGACGCCGCCGGCCGCACGGGCCTGGCGCTGGACCCGGCGCAGCGCCGCGCCGTCGAGCACGTCCTGACCGGAGCCGACCTGCGGCTGGAGGCCCCCACCGGCACCGGCGCCACGCAGGTCGCGGCGGCGCTCGTGGCCGCCGGCGCGGCCGCCGGGCGCACCACCCTGCTCGTGGCCGACTCCACCGCCGAGCGCCGTGCCGTCGACGAGCGCCTGCGCGAGCAGGGCCTGGGTCGGCTCGTGCTGCACCTGAGCGCCGACCTCGACGCGGCCGCCGTGCTCGCCGACGTGCGCGAGCAGGCCCGCGCCGCCCGCGCCGAGGCCGCCGCCCGCGGCGGGGGCGACGGCCCCGGCCCGCGTCCCGACCCGGCCGCCGGCGCGGTCGCGCTGGAGGAGCACGCCCGCGCCCTGCACCGTCCGCGCGAGCCGTGGGGCGTCAGCGCCCACGACGCCCTGGAGGCGCTGGCGGAGCTGGACCAGCTGCCCGTGCCGGCCACGACGACCCGCCGCTTGCGCGGTGACGCCCTGGGGTCCTGCCGGCGCGAGGACCTGCCCGTGTGGGCCGGGCGGGTGCGCCGGGCCGTGGAGCTGGGCGCCTTCGACACCGCCGGCACCAGCGGCGCGTGGGCCGGTGCGCAGCTGCGCAGCCGGGAGGCGGCCGACGCCGCCCTCACCCGCGTGCGCGCCGTCGTGGAGCACACCCTGCCGGCGGCCCGGGCGGTCATGGCCACCGTGTGCGACGCGGCCGGGCTGCGCGGGGCCGCCTCCGTCGCCGAGGCGGCCGAGCGCGTCGAGCTGCTGGAGGGGGTGCGCGCCACCGTCATCCGCTTCGGCCCGGACGTCTTCTCCGCCTCGCTGGGCGACCCGGCGGCCGCCACCGCCACCGCCGCGTGGCGCCGCGAGAACGGCGTGCGCATGGGCGCTCTGGCGCGCTGGCGGCTGCGGCGCCACGCCCGCACCCTCCTGCTGCCCAGCGCGGTGCCGGAGAGCACCGCCGAGCTGCACGAGTGGCTGCAGCTGGCGCGGGCGCAGCGGCTCGCCTGGCAGCGCGTCTCCATCCGCGACGGCGCCCCGCACGTGCCCGACGGCCTGGACGAGCTGTGCATCGCGGTCGCGGCGCTGCGCGCGGACCTGCTGGACCTGCAGCGGGTCCTGCCCTCGCGGCTGCTCACCGACCTGGCCGACGAGGGCTCGCTGCTGAGCGTGCAACTGCCCGAGCTGAGCGCGCTGCTGCGCTCGCTCGCCGCCGACGCCTCCGCCCTGGACGACCTGCCCGAGCGCACCGTGCTGCTCGACCAGCTCGCCGCCGCCGGCTGGCAGCCCCTGCTGGACGACCTCGGCGCCCGCTGGGCCGGTGCGGGCAGCCTGGACCTGACCGCCGAGGTGGAGCGCGCCTGGTGGGCGGGCGTCCTGGACGCCGTGGCCCTGGCCGACCCCCTCGTCGGTGCACCCGACGCAGCCGCGCTGCGCAGCGCCCGCGCCGGGCTGCAGCTGGCCGAGGCCGCCGCCCGCGCCCACGACGCGCGGCGGGTGCGCCGGGCCGTCGACGCCCGGGTGGCCGCCGCACCGCCCCCCGCGGCACCGCCCGCGCGGGCGCTGCGCGCAGCGGGCCGGGAGCCCGAGCCCGTGGCGCCGGAACTGGCGTCGGTGGGTGCTCTGCTGCCCTGCACGGCGCTGTCGACGGCTGCTGCCGCCGCTCTCGCCGCCGATCTGCCCCCCGCGGACCTCGTCGTGGTCCTGGGAGCGCGCTCGAGCGCGACCTCGTGGGTGCTGCCGGCGCTGGCCCGCGCCCACCAGGTCGTCGTGGTGGGCGACCCCGCCCTGCCGGGACCGGCCGACCTGGGCACCGCCGGTGCGCCGCGACCCGCCGCCACCCCGGCCGCGACGCCGCGCGGACTGCTCGACGACGCCGCCGGGGTGCTGCCGAGCCTGCGCCTGGACCGTCAGCACGCCTGCCTGGACGACCGCCTGCTGGCCGCCGTCCCGCCCGGCGCCGGGCGGGA
>NZ_JBJLRI010000075.1:0-20057 GCF_050871405.1 Kineococcus esterisolvens | reverse complement strand
GGGGGGGGGGGTGGGGGGGGGGGGGGGGGGGGGGGGGCGGGGGGGGGGGGGGGGGGGGGGGGGGGCGCGGGCCGGGGGGGGGGGGGGGGGGGGCCGCCCCCCGGGCCGCGCGGGCGGTCAGGAGGTGCGCTGCGGGGCCGGCGTGGGCGTCGCGGTGGCCGGGCGCGGCGGGGGCCGGGCCCCGGACGCGCTGACCGTGCTGCAGGAGGCCGGCACGGCCCTGGCGGCGGCGAAGGCGAGCGGGCCGGGAGCGGTGCGGCTGTTCCGCCCCGGGATGCGCGAGCAGGCCCTGGGCCGGCTGCGGGCGGAGAACGACCTGCGCCGGGCGCTGGAGCGCGGGGAGCTGGAGGTGCACTACCAGCCGGTGGTGCGGCTGGCCGACGGCGAGCGGGTGGCGTTCGAGGCGCTGGTGCGCTGGCGGCACCCGCGGCGCGGCCTGCTGCTGCCGGAGGAGTTCCTGCCCGTCGCCGGCGAGTGCGGGCTCGACGTGACCGTCGACGCCTTCGTGCTCGAGGTGGTGCTGGACCTGCTGCAGCGCCGGCCGGCGGCCCGGGTCGCGGTGAACACGTGCGCGCGCCGCTTCGACGGCACGTTCGCCCGCGAGGTCGTCGACGGTCTGCGCCGCCGCGGCGTGGACCCGGGTCGCCTCGTCGTGGAGCTGCTGGAGCACTCGCTGCTGGCGGGGGACACCACGACCACCCGGGAGCTGGCGCAGCTGGCGGCGGCGGGCGTGCGGGTCGCCATCGACGACTTCGGCACGGGGTACTCGGCGCTGTCGTACCTGCACCGCCTGCCGGTCACGTCGCTGAAGCTGGACCGCTCGTTCGTCACGGGGCTGCCTGGCGACGCGGACGCGGACCGCATCGCGGCGGCGGTGGTGGGCCTGGCCCGCGGGTTCGGGCTGGCGACGGTGGCGGAGGGGGTGGAGGACGCCGCCCAGGCCGCGCACCTGCGCGCGCAGGGCTGGGAGTCCGCGCAGGGCTGGTTCTTCGGGGCGGCGGCGCCGGAGGAGCACTGGTTCCCCGGCGCGGGCGGGCCGGCCTAGGGCCGCGGCCCGCTCCCCGCGCCGTCAGCGGTCGTGCCGGCTGCGCCCGGCGCGCGAGCCGGCGTAGGCGGGCTCGCGCAGCCGCGCCCACCCCGGGGGCATCGCCAGCCCGGGGACGGGGTGTCGGCCGGGGTCGAACGTGAGGACGCGGTCGGGCGCTGTGGCGGGGTCCTCGTGCAGGTGCAGCTCGGCGAACGGCCGCCACGGCCCGCGCGGCGCGGCCACCGCCAGGACGAACCGCTCCCCGCGCCAGCGCGCCCCGGCCAGCAGCGGCCCGGCGGCGGTGCGGAACGCCGCGACCGTGGAGTAGGTGCCGGAGCGCCAGTCCAGCGCCGGGCGCAGCACGCGGCGGCCCGCCCCGGCGTCGAACGTGGTGGACATCAGCAGGTCGTGCGGCTCGCCGCCGGGCCCGCTGACGCGCACCGCCAGACCCAGCACGTCGGGCAGCGGCCGGGGCAGCCCGGCGGCGCGCGAGAAGCGCACCAGGGCCCGGTCCTCGCCGGGCTCGTCCACCCACGGCGCCCCGACGGGGTCGGCGAGCCCGTGCCGGACCACCTCACCGGTGACGACGGCCCCGCGGGTGTGCACGGCCTTGCCGCGGCGCAGCGCGGCCGCGGCCCGGAAGGCGGCGCGCAGGGCGGGGGCGTCGGGCACGGCGCCGGGACGGTCCGGCACCGTCGTGCCGGCCTGCGGCACCAGGTCCCCGGCGTCCGGCCCGGGGGTTCCCGCGGGCGGGCGGGCGGGTTCCGCGTCCGGGGCCGGGCTCACCCGGCGCAGCACGTCCTCCACCACCCGGCTGACCCCCACGCCGCCATCCTCGGCGCCCCACCCCCCTCCCGCACCTCCACCACCGGCGGAGAGGGGTGCTGTGGTGCGGGACACCCCGTGCGGTGGACGAGCCGCAGGGTCACCGGTGTTGAACACGACGTGCCCGGCACGCAGCTCGACCGCCCCCGTCCCTGGATCCCCACCACCGTCTACGCCACCGCGTCCGCGCAGGCCGAGCCGCACGGCCGCGCGATCCTGGACCGCCTCGCCGCCGCCGGCGTGCAGGACGTCCACCTGCTGAGCGGCGACCGCCTGCCCGGCCTGCGCGGCGCCGACGAGCGCGCCACCTACGCCGCCGCCAAGCGCACCCTCGCCGTCGTCACGAGCGCCGCCTCCAAGCGCCGGCCCACCCCCATCCCGCCGAGCGCGGACTTCGCCTTCCCGATCGCCGAGGGCTGCCCGGGGCACTGCCAGTACTGCTACCTCGCCGGTTCCCTGACCGGCCCGCCGATCACCCGCGCGTACGCGGACCTGCCGCGGATCCTCGCCGGCCTGGACGACGTCGTCGGCACCGGCGCGGTCACCTCCGGCACCGCCGAGCGCGGCCACGAGGGCACCACCTTCGAGGCGTCCTGCTACACCGACCCCCTCGCCGTCGAGCACGTCACCGGCTCCCTCGCCGCCACGGTCGCGCACTTCGGCACGCACGACTGGCCCGGTCCCGTCCAGCTGCGCCTGACGACGAAGTACGACGACGTCGACGGCCTGCTCGGCCTGCCGCACGGCGGGCACACCCGCGTGCGCGCCTCCGTCAACGTGCCCGCCGTGGAGCGGTTCGAGGGCGGCACCGCCCGCGTGGCCGCCCGGCTGCGCGCGCTGGCGCGCCTGGCCCGCGACGGCTACCCCGTGGGCCTGACGATCGCACCGATCATGCCGGTGGAGGACTGGCGCTCCGCGTACGGGGACCTGCTGGCCGCCGCGGCGGCGGAACTGGCCGACGTGCCCGGTCTGGACCTGACGGTGGAGTGCATCACCCACCGGTTCACCCCGAAGAGCAAGGAGGTGCAGCTCGGCTGGTACCCGCGCACGAAGCTGGACCTCGACGAGTCCACCCGCACGCGCAAGCACGGCAGGTTCGGCGCGGTGAAGCACGTGTACGACAAGGACACGATGCGTGAGCTGCGCACGTGGTTCGAGCAGGCGCTGGCCCGCGAGCTGCCCGCGGCCCGGTACCTGTACTGGACGTGAGCGCGCCCGCGGGGCGCGCAGCACCCGGACGGACCGTTGAGCCGGTCCGCCCCCGTGCCGAGGGTGCAGGGGTGGACCCCGCCCGCGAGCACGACGCGCTGCTCGCCGTACTGCTCGAACTGACCGCGCGCCCCGCCACGCCCGCCGACGTGCTGGCGCTCGCCCTCGCGCACCTGGGCCCGTGCGGCGCCGTGGTGGGGGCCTCGGTGCGGGCGTCGGGGGAGAGCGGCACCGACGAGGTGCGCGCCGGTGCGGCCACCGGCACCGGGGAGCTGCTCGCCCCGCTGCGCCTGGGCGGGGAGGTGCTGGGCGAGCTCACCCTCGTGACCGGTGACGGTCCGGCGCCGCCCCCGCACGTCGTGGCGGTGCTCGCGCACCACGTCGCCGTGGTCGCCGGCACCCGGGCCCTGCAGCGCGAGCGCGCGTTCGACGCGACCGCCGCGGACGCGGTCCGCCGGCTGTTCGAGGAGGGCGTGCGGGCCACGAGCGTCGGCCAGGCGGCCCGGCTCCTGGCGCGGGTGACCGCCGACGTGTTCGGCACGGAGCGCGCGGCGGTGCACGTCACCGACGCCGACGGCGTCATCCGCACCGTCTACGGCGTGGGCGTCCCGGACGCGGTGGCCGCCGAGCTGGAGCGGTCCCTGGTGGGCCGCCGCGCCGACGCCTCGCCGGTGTGGCGGCGCGCCGAGCACGAGCTCGGCCCCGTGCTGTCCGGCGACGCTTCCCGCGACCCCCGCCGCACCGGCGGGTTCGCGCAGGTCATGGGCCTGCGCTCGTACGCCGCGATGCCGCTGCTGTCGGTGACCGGGCCGGTGGGGATGGCCGTGTGCGGGGACGTCAGCCGCACGCGTGCGTGGACGGCGCGGGAGCGCGAGGTGGCGCGCCGGCTGGCGCTTCAGGGGGCGCTCGTCGTCGACAGCGCCCGGATGCGCCAGGTCGAGCGCGCCCACCTGGACGAGGTCACGGCGCTCGCGCACACGGACGCCCTGACCGGTCTGGCGAACCGCCGCGTCCTGCTGGATGCCCTGGCGGGTGCGTGCGGGGGCGACGACCCGGCGGCGCTGCTGCTGGTGGACCTCGACGGCTTCAAGCACGTCAACGACACCCTCGGCCACCAGGCGGGGGACGTGCTGCTGCAGCAGGTCGCCTCCCGCCTGCGGGCCGTGGTGCCGGCGCCGGGACTGGTCGCCCGCCTGGGAGGCGACGAGTTCGCCGTCCTGCTGCGCGGTGGGCCAGGCCGGGCGCTGGACGCCGGGGCCGCGCGGGCCGTCGCCCGCCGGCTGGAGCGGGTCGTGGCCGAGCCGGTGCGGGTCGAGGGCGCCGAGGCGCGCGTCGGCGCCAGCATCGGCGTGGCCCCGCTGCCGGGCGGGGCGGGGGCGGCGGCGGTGCCCGGGGTGCTGCGCGCCGCGGACGAGGCGATGTACCGCTCCAAGCGCGCCCGCGCCGGCCGGGTGCCGGCGGGGGCGCCCGCCGCCGGGTGACCGTGCCGCCGGGTGACCGTGCCGCCGGGTGACCGTGCCGCCGGGTGACCGTGCCGGGGGTGATCGGCCCCCCGCCGCGCGTGCGCGAGGATGCGGGCGTGACCCCCACCCACGGCGCTCCCCCGTTCGGCCTGCTCCTGGACGTCGACGGCCCGATCGCCAGCCCCGTCACCCGCACCGTCAGCGCGCCCGGCCTGCTGGACAGCCTGGTGGAGCTGCTGGCGACGGGCGTGCCGGTGGTGTTCAACACGGGCCGCTCCGACCACTTCCTGCGCGAGAACGTCGTCGCGCCGCTGCTGGCCGCGGGGCTGCCGGAGCGGGCGCGGCTGCACGCGGTGTGCGAGAAGGGAGCGGTGCACTTCTCGATCACCGCCGACGGCGCCGGCCCGCTGCACGTGGACGCCGACCTCGCGGTGCCGCCCGCGGCGGTGGAGGCGCTGGAGTCGATGGCCCGCCGCGACTTCGCCGACACGATGTTCGTCGACCCCGGCAAGCACGCGATGGTCTCGGTCGAGCAGCGCGTGGAGGTCCCCAGCGCCGTCTACCTCGCCGCCCAGGAGCGCTTCGACGCCGCCGCGGTCGAGGTCCTGGCGGGTCTCGGGATGGGCGTGGAGCGCCGCGCTGAGCGCTGGCCCGACGCGGCCGGCCGGGTGGGCTGGCGCGTGGACCCCACGATCATCTCCACCGACGTGGAGTCGGTGCTGCTGGGCAAGGACCGCGGCGCCGAGACGGCGCTGCGGCTGCTGGCCGCCGACGGCCCGCTGCCGGCCGCCTGGCGCACCGCGGGCGACTCGCGCACCGACTACGCGATGGCCGACTGGCTGCACGCCCGGGGGCACTCCGTCGCCCACGTGGACGTGCGCCCCGCCGACGGCGTGCCGGACAAGCCCTACCCGGTGCTCGCGTCCCGGCACAGCGTCCACGACGAGGCGGGCGCGGCGTGGCTGGCGCGGCTGGTGGCGGTGGTGCGCGGCGAGGCCGCCGACGACGCGGGCTTCGACGAGCACCTCGTGCCCTGAGCCTCGGTGCGCATACTGGGAGTGTGAAGCTGGCTGCGCTGAGTGGACGACGCGGCGGGCTGCCGGTGCGTGCGCTCCACCGGGCCCCGAGCTCGAGCGCGGTGCGGCGAGCGTGAGGGACCCCTCCGCCCTGCGCGCGGCGGTCGCCGATCCCGCCCGCCTGGCCGCCGTCGAGGCGTGCGGGCTGGACGGGCGCGACGCCGACCCCGACCTGGAGGGCATGATCGCGCACGTCGCCGGCGTGCTGCGCGCACCGGTGGCGGCGCTGGAGATCGTCCGCCCCGGCCGGCAGTGGTTCCCCGCCGAGCGGGGCCTGCGCTGGACGAGCGCCGAGGTGCCCGACGAGCTCTCCCCGGGCGCTCACGTGGTCGCCACGGGCACCGCTCTGAACGTGGCCGACGCCCGCGGCCACCCCGTCTTCCGGCACCACCCCCTCGTGGCGCGCGGCCTGGTGCGCGCGTACCTGGGCGTGCCCCTCGTCGACGAGGACGGCTTCGTCCTGGGCGCGCTGTCGGTGGCCGACCGGCACCCGCGCCGGTTCAGCGCCGCGGACCGCGAGGTCCTGCGCAGCCAGGCGCACCTGGTGCGAACGCTGCTCGCCCTGCGCCGCCGGGTGGCCGCCCACGAGCGCGACGCCCGCCTGCTGGAGGCCCAGCGCGACGTGCTGGAGGCGGTGGCCGCCGGGCAGCGGTTGCCGGCGGTGCTGGAGCGGCTGGCCCGGCACGTCGAGGCGCTGCTGGGGCCTGACGTCCTGTGCTCGGTGCTGCTGGCCGGCGAGGACGGCACCACGATGCGCGACGGCGCCGGGCCGAGCCTGCCTGCCGCCTACCGGGCGGCCGTGGACGGCCTGCCCGTCGGCGAGGGCGTCGGCTCCTGCGGCACCGCGCTGCACCGGCGCGCACCGGTCGTCACCGACGACATCGCCACCGCCCCGGAGTGGAGCGCCCACCGCGCGCTGGCGGCCGAGCACGGCCTGGCGTCGTGCACCTCCCTGCCGGTGCTGGCCGAGGACGGCACCCCGCTGGGCACGTTCGCGCTGTACCGCCGCCGCCCCGGCGCGGTGCCGCTGGACGGCGTGGTCCCCGCCCTGCGGGACCTGACCCGGGTGGCGATCGAGCGCGACCGCTCGGCGCGGGAGCTGACCCGGCTGGCCACCCGCGACACGGTGACGGACCTGCTGAACCGCACCGCGTTCCTCGACGCCGCCCGGCGCACCCTGGCCGTCGCGCCCGCGCCCGGCGCGGTCCACGCGGTCCTGTTCGCCGACGTGGACCACTTCAAGATCGTCAACGACTCCCTGGGGCACGCGGCCGGCGACGCCTACCTGCGCACGGCGGCCGACGCGCTGCGCTCGGCGCTGAGCCCGCACGACGTCGTGTGCCGCTTCGCCGGCGACGCGTTCACCGCCGTCCTGCCGCACGTCGACCCGGGCGCCGCCCTGGAGGTGGCGGAGCGGGTGGGGGCGTGCTTCACCCTGCCGGTGCGCGTGCCCGGCCACGTGCTGCACCTGACGGCCAGCACCGGCCTGACCACCACGGCGCTCAGCGGCACGGCCGACCCGGACGTCCTGCTGCGGGACGCCGACGAGGCCATGCACGTCGCCAAGCGCTCGGGCCGCTCCCGGGTGCGGGTGTACGACGCGGAGATCCAGCGGTGCGCCGCGGCCCGGCTGGGGACGGCGCTGGCCCTGCGCGACGCCGTGGGCACCGACCAGTTCTCCCTGCACTACCAGCCGGAGGTCGAGACCCTCACCGGGCGCCTGGTCGGGTTCGAGGCGCTGCTGCGCTGGACGCGGCCCGGGGTGGGGCCGGTGCCGCCGTCGGAGTTCATCCCCGTCGCCGAGGGCAACGGGCTCATCGCCGAGCTGGGCCGGTGGGTCCTCACCTCCGCCTGCCACCAGGTGGCCCGGTGGCGCGCCGAGCACCCCTCGGCGCGCGACCTGACGGTCTGGGTGAACGTCTCCCCGCACCAGCTCGGCGACGAGGGCTTCGCCGACGAGGTCGTCGCCGCCCTGGAGGGAGCGGGTGTGCCCGGCACCGCCCTGGGTCTGGAGATCACCGAGTCCGCCCTCATGGTGGACGAGGCGGCGGCCCGCTCGATCCTCGGCCGGCTGCGCCCCCTCGGCGTGCGCGTCGCCGTGGACGACTTCGGCACCGGCTACTCCAGCCTGTCGACGTTGCGGACCCTGCCGGTCGACGTCCTCAAGGTCGACCGCTCGTTCACCAGCCGCCTCGGGGACGGGCCCGGCGACGTGCGCATCGTCGACGCGATCGTGGCGGTGGGGCACGCGCTGGGCCTGTCCGTCGTCGCCGAGGGCGTCGAGCACGAGCACCAGCGCGACGTGCTGGAGTCCCTGGACTGCGACCTGGCGCAGGGCTACCTGTTCGGGCGGCCGGCTCCTCCGGAGTTCTTCGAGCAGGCCCTCGCGCTGCGCGGCACCACTTCGGCCGACGGGTCCCCGGCTGAGCGCGCGGGCGTCCGGCACGGGCGGAGCCCCGCGGCGCCCGGGCGCGCTTAGAGTTCCCCCGTGGCTCGCGTCGACACCCAGTACGAGGACCTGCTGCGCCACGTCGCGGCGAACGGCACCCCCAAGGCCGACCGCACCGGCACCGGCACCCGCTCGTGGTTCGGCGCGCAGCTGCGCTACGACCTCTCGGCCGGCTTCCCGCTGATCACCACCAAGCGGGTGCACTTCAAGTCGGTGGCGCTGGAGCTGCTGTGGTTCCTGCGCGGCGACGGCAACGTGCGCTGGCTGCAGGAGCGCGGCGTCACCATCTGGGACGAGTGGGCCGACGCGGACGGCGACCTCGGCCCCGTGTACGGCGTGCAGTGGCGCTCCTGGCCCACCCCCGACGGCCGGCACGTCGACCAGATCGCCCAGGTGCTGCAGACCCTGCGCACCGACCCGGACTCGCGCCGCATGGTGGTCTCGGCGTGGAACGTCGCCGAGCTGGACGCCATGGCGCTGGCGCCGTGCCACGCGCTGTTCCAGTTCCACGTGGCCGACGGGAGGCTGTCGTGCCAGCTGTACCAGCGCAGCGCCGACCTCTTCCTCGGCGTGCCGTTCAACATCGCCTCCTACGCGCTGTTGACGCACCTGGTCGCCGCCGAGGTCGGCCTGGAGGTCGGCGACTTCGTGTGGACCGGCGGTGACGTCCACGTCTACGACAACCACGTCGAGCAGGTCGCCGAGCAGCTGTCCCGCGAGCCGCACCCGTTCCCGGCCCTGCGGGTGGCACCGAAGCCGCTGTTCGCGCACGAGTGGACGGACTTCGAGCTCGTGGACTACGTGCACCACCCCGCCATCAAGGCACCGGTCGCGGTCTGAGCGGTGCGCACGACGGGGGAGCGCGCGTGATCGGCCTGGTGTGGGCGCAGTCGCCGGACGGCGTCATCGGCGACGGCGGGCGCCTGCCGTGGCGGGTCCCGGAGGACTTGGCGCACTTCAAGCGGCTCACCACGGGCACCACGGTCCTGATGGGCCGCGCGACGTGGGAGTCCCTGCCCCCGCGCTTGCGCCCGCTGCCGGAGCGGCGCAACGTGGTCCTCACCCGCGACCGCTCCTGGACCGCCGAGGGCGCCGAGGTCGCGCACGACCTGGACGCAGCCCTCGACGACGCGCTCGCCGCGGGCGACGCGTGGGTCGCCGGGGGTGGCCAGGTGTACCGCGCGGCGCTGGCGCGCGCCGACCGCCTCGTCGTCACCGACGTCGACGTGCGGGTGGCCGGGGACACCACGGCCCCCGAGGTCGGCGACGGCTGGGTGCTCGTCTCGCAGGACCCGGCGCACGGGTGGGCGACCTCCGCGGCGGGCCCGCGCTTCCGGGTCCGCACCCTGGAGCGCGCGCGGGGCTGAGGCACCCGCGGACCCCTCGCGCACCGTGCCCGCGCGTGCGACCGTGGGTGTTCGGCCCCGGCGGCTCGGGGCCCCGTGCGAGGAGGTCCGCGATGACCCTGGTGGTGTCGCTCGTCGTCATCCTGCTGGTCGCGGCCCTGGTGGGCCGGACCGTGGCGCGCTCGCGGCCGGGTGCGCGCCCGGGTGGGCCGGAGCCCCGCGCGGGCCTGGGCATCGAGCTGCCGGACGTGCTGGGTGAGCGTCCCGCGCGCCGGCGCTGACCCGGGGCCCTTCAGTCCACGTCGACGCCGAAGTCCTGCGCGATGCCGCGCAGACCGGTGGCGTACCCCTGCCCGACGGCGCGGAACTTCCACTCGCTCCCGCGCCGGTACACCTCGCCGAACACCATGGCGGTCTCGGTGGAGGCGTCCTCGGACAGGTCGAAGCGCACGACCTCCTCGCCGGTCGCCCGGTCGACGAGGCGGATGAACGCGCCGTGGACCTGGCCGAAGCTCTGCCGGCGGCTCTCTGCGTCGTGGATGGACACGGCGAAGACGATCCGCTGGCACTGCGGGGGCACCGCGAGGAGGTCGACCTCGACGACCTCGTCGTCGCCCTCGCCCTCGCCGGTGCGGTTGTCGCCGGTGTGCCGCACGGCGCCGTCGGGGCTGGAGAGCTGGTTGTAGAAGACGAAGTGGGCGTCGGAGAGCACCTTGCCGCCGGCGCCGAGCAGCAGCGCGCTGGCGTCGAGGTCGAAGTCGACCCCGGTGGTGGTGCGCACGTCCCAGCCGAGGCCCACGGCGGCCTCGGTGAGGTCCGGTGCCACCTTCGTCAGCGACACGTTGCCGCCCTTGGCGAGCGTCACGCCCATCGCGGTCCTCCTGCTGCCGGGGTCTGCGTGCGTCCGGGCGCGACGCTACCGGGCGGTGCCGGGCCGCACCCGGCGGGCACCCGGGAACAAGGTCCCCGGGCAACGGGCTTGACGTGGACGCCGGCGGACGGTCCCCGGTGACCCCCGCCCGCACCCCCGCCGAGGAGACCCGTGCCCCCCAGCCCCCGCAGCCGCCGGCCGCCCGAGCGCACCGCCTTCTGGCTGGTCGCCGTCACCCTGGCCCTGCTCGTGTCCGCGTCCTCCGCGCCCTCGCCCGTCTTCCCCGTCTACCAGCAGGAGTGGGGCCTGAGCGCCACGACCGTCACGGTCGTCTTCGCCGTCTACGCCGGAACCCTGCTGCTGGCGCTGCTCACCGTCGGCTCCCTCT
Organism: Kineococcus esterisolvens; assembly: GCF_050871405.1. Lineage (NCBI taxonomy): Bacteria > Bacillati > Actinomycetota > Actinomycetes > Kineosporiales > Kineosporiaceae > Kineococcus > Kineococcus esterisolvens. The sequence goes on along the minus strand of NZ_JBJLRI010000075.1, from coordinate 9,403 downwards.
CGGACCACCTCGGCCGGCGCACCGTCGTGCTGGCCGGGCTCGCCGGCGTGCTCGTCGCGCTCGGCGGTTTCCTGCTCGCCGGCTCGGCCGGCTGGCTGATCGCCGCCCGCGCCCTGCAGGGCCTGGGCACCGGAGCCGCCATCGGCGCCCTCGGCGCGTGGCTGCTCGACCTCGGCGGCTCCCGCGCCGGGCTCGCGCAGACCCTCAACGGCGCCGCCCCGCCGGTCGGTCTCATGGTCGGCGGCCTCGGCGCCGGGCTGCTCGTGCAGTACGCGCCCGCCCCGGCCCGCCTCGTCTACGCCGTCCTCGCCGTCGCGCTGGCGACCTGCGCCGTGCTCCTGCTCCGCGCCCCGGAGACCTCCCCGCGCACGCCGGGCGCCCGCGCCTCCCTGGCGCCGTCCGTGCGGGTCCCCGCCGGCACCCGCCCGACGCTGGTGGCCCTGGCCCCCGCCCTCACCGGCAGCTGGGCCCTCGGCGGGCTGTTCCTCGGCCTGGGCCCCTCCGTCGCCGCCGGCGTGCTCGGCCGCACCGACCACCTCGTCGGCGGCCTCGTCGTCGCCAGCCTCACCGGCACCGGCGCCCTCGTCGGCGTCCTCACCCGCCACCTGCCGCCGCGCCGGGTCGCCGTCGCCGGCTCGGCCGCGTTCCTCGTCGGCCCCGCCCTGCTGGTCGCGGCGCTGCAGCAGGCCTCCACCCCGCTGTTCTTCACCGCCTCGGTGGTCTCCGGCGTCGGCTTCGGCGCCGCCTTCCAGGGCGGTCTGCGCGCCGTCGTCGCCACCGCCCCGGCGGCCGAGCGCGCCGGCGTCCTGGCCGCCGTCTACGTCATGTGCTACCTCGCGTTCGGCGTGCCGTCGGTCGTGGGCGGCCTGCTCACCCCGCACGTGGGCCTGCGCGCCGTCGCCGAGGGCTACGCGGTGCTCGTCGTCCTGCTGGGCGCGGCGTCCCTCGCGCTGGCGGCCCGCGCCTCCCGGCGCGCCCGGGCGCTCACCGTCCCGTCGCCCCGCGAGGCGGCCGGTGCACGGAGCTCAACCACGGCGGGCCGCGAGCCGATCACCGGGGGGTGAGGACCCTCCGGCCCGGCCTGCGCGTCGCCTTCAGCGGCTCCTTCCTCGAGCCTCGCGCCGAGCTCGCCCGCCGGGCGCGCCGCGCCGGCCTCGTGGTCGAGGGGACCGTCACCGACGCCACCGGCCTGCTGGTCGCCAACGACGCCGGCTCGGGCGCCGCGGCCGTGCGGGTGGCCGTCGCCCGCGGCGTCCCGCTGCTGGACGAGTACTCGTTCACCGACCTGCTGGCCGCCGGCCCGCCGGCCCCGGCCCACGTCCCCGCCTGAGCGGCTGATCCGGTTCAGCGGCGACGCGGAACGGGGGAGACGCGTGGCCGCGCCCGCCCTACTGTGGAGGGGACGGCCGGCGCCCCGCCCCGTCCTGCTCCGCCCGACGGCGCGCGGTGCACCACCTCACCAGGCCCTCGAGGACCCCTCCCCGCGATGACCGCGCTGCCCACCTCCCCCGCCAAGACCGCCCCCTCCCGCAGCACCTCCACGTTCGGGCTCGTGCTGCTGCTCGGCACCATGGCCGCCCTCGGCGCGGTCACCATCGACCTCTACCTGCCGTCGCTGCCGCAGGTCGCCGACGACCTCGGCACCACCGCCGCGAACGCGCAGCTCACCATCACCGGCGTGCTCGTCGGCTCCGCCCTCGGGCAGCTCATCAGCGGCCCCCTCAGCGACGCGTACGGCCGCCGCCGCCCCGCGGTCGCGGGCTTCGGCGTCTACGTCGTGGCGGCCCTGCTGTGCGCGGTCGCCCCGGACCTGCCGTCCCTGGTCGCCGCCCGCTTCCTGTCCGGGATGGGCGCGGCCGCCGGGTCGGTCGTCGGCATGGCGATCATCCGCGACCTGTTCACCGGGCCGGCCGCCGCCCGGCTGATGTCCCGGCTGATCCTCGTCATCGGCGTGGCGCCCCTGTTCGCGCCCACGATCGGCGGCGCGATCGCCGAGCACACCGGTTGGCGGCCGGTGCTGGCGATCCTGGCGGGCGTGGGCGTGCTGGTGCTGCTGGCGGTGTGGCTCCGGCTGCCGGAGACCCGTCCGGAGCTGTCGGCGCGGGTCCCGGAGCAGCTCCCGCGGGGCGCGGCCGCCGTGCCGGTGTCCCGCCGTCGTCGGGGCCGGGTGCTGCGCAGCTTCGCCGGGTACGGCGTCCTGGTGCGCGACCGCCGCTTCATGGCCCTGGCCGTCGTGCCGGGCCTGGCGATGTCGGTGGTCATGAGCTACGTGGCGACCTCCCCGTTCGTCTTCCAGGAGGGCTTCGGGCTGAGCACCACGCAGTTCGCGCTGCTGTTCGCCGTCATGGGCACCGCGCTCGTCGGCGGCAGCCAGGTCAACGCCGCGCTGGTGCAGCGCTTCGGCTCCCCGGCCCTGCTGCGCGTGGGCGTCACCGCGGCGCTGTCGCTGTCGCTGGTGCTGGGTGGGGTCGTCCTGGCCGGCGTGGACGAGCTGCTGGCCTTCGCGGTCCCGCTGTGGCTGCTGCTGCTGACCCTGGGCCTGATCATGCCGAACGCGGTGACGATGGCCCTGGAGCCGTACGGCGCCAGCGCCGGTTCCGCCGCGGCGCTGGTGACGGCCCTGCAGTCCGGCGTCGGCGGCCTGGTCGGCGTCGTCACCGGCGTGCTGGGCGGTGACGCGCGCGCCATGGCCTCGGTGATCGCGGTTGCCACGGCCCTGGCCCTGGTGCTGGTCACCGCGGTCGCCGCGGTGGACCGCCGCACCGCCGCGGCCCGGGCCTAGGCTCCGGTCATGAGCTCGATCACCGACCAGCGCCCGGCGGCCGAGGACGTCGACCCCTCGGTGCGCCCGCAGGACGACCTCTTCCGCCACGTCAACGGCCGCTGGCTGGCCACCGCCCAGATCCCCGACGACCGGGCCGTGGACGGCGCGTTCGTGCGCCTGCGCGACCAGTCCGAGGCGGAGTGCCGGGCCATCGTGGAGGCCGCCGCCGCGGACGGCTCCGCCGAGCCGGGCAGCGTGCGGCAGAAGATCGGCGACCTGTTCGCCTCCTTCATGGACACCGACCGCGTCGAGGCCCTCGGCGTGAGCCCGGTCGCCGGTGAGCTGGAGCAGGTCGACGCCGTGACCGACGTCGACGGCCTCGTGCGGCTGCTGGGCCGCTTCGAGCGCCTCGGCGTCGGCGGCCCCTTCGCGTACTGGGTGGACACCGACAACGCGAAGTCCGACGAGTACGTCGTCTACGTCACCCAGTCCGGCCTGGGCCTGCCCGACGAGTCGTACTACCGCGAGGACCAGTACGCCGACCTGCGCGAGGCGTACGTCGCGCACGTGGAGCGGGTCCTGACCATCGGCGGCCGCCCCGACCCCGCCGGCAGCGCGCAGCGCGTCCTGGAGCTGGAGACGGCGCTCGCGGCCCACCACTGGGACCGGGTGCGCAACCGCGACGCGAACGCCACCTACAACAAGCTGGACCGCGCCGGTCTGGCGGCGCTGCTGCCGGGCGTGGACCTGGGCGCCTGGACGGCCGCGGCCGGCCTGCCCGACTCCGCCTTCGAGCAGGTCGTCGTGCGCCAGCCCAGCTACCTGGAGGGCATGACCGGGGTGCTCACGGGCACGCCGGTCTCCACGTGGCGCGAGTGGCTGGGCTGGCGGGTCCTGCACCAGGCCGCGCCGTACCTCCACCAGGAGCTGGTGGCGGAGAACTTCGCCTTCTACGGCACGACGCTGACCGGCGCACCGCAGCTGCGCGAGCGCTGGAAGCGCGGCGTGGGCCTGGTGGAGGGCGCCCTGGGCGAGGCGCTGGGCGAGCTGTACGTCGCCGAGCACTTCCCGCCGGAGGCGAAGGCCCGCATGGAGGAGCTCGTCGCCAACCTCGTCGAGGCCTACCGCCAGGACATCGAGGCCCTGGACTGGATGACGCGCGAGACGAAGGACCGCGCGCTGGACAAGCTCGGGAAGTTCACCCCCAAGATCGGCCACCCCGACGAGTGGCGCGACTACTCGTCCCTGACGATCGAGCGCGACGACCTGCTGGGCAACGTCCGCCGCGCCTTCGCCTTCGAGGTGGACCGCGAGCTGGCGAAGCTGGGCGGCCCGGTGGACCGCTCGGAGTGGTTCATGACCCCGCAGACGGTCAACGCCTACTACAACCCGGGGATGAACGAGATCGTCTTCCCCGCGGCGATCCTGCGCCCGCCGTTCTTCTCCCTGGACGCCGACGACGCTGAGAACTACGGCGGCATCGGCGCGGTCATCGGCCACGAGATCGGCCACGGCTTCGACGACCAGGGCTCGAAGTACGACGGCGACGGCAACCTGCGCGACTGGTGGACCGACGCCGACCGCGCGGAGTTCGCGAAGCGGACCGACGCCCTCATCGCCCAGTACGACGCGCTGGAGCCGCCGGAGACGCCCGGCAAGCACGTCAACGGCGCCCTGACCGTGGGCGAGAACATCGGCGACCTGGGTGGGCTGACCATCGCGCACAAGGCGTACGAGATCTCCCTCGCCGGCCGCGAGGCGCCGGTGGTGGACGGCCTGACCGGCAGCCAGCGCCTGTTCTTCGGCTGGGCGCGCGTGTGGTGCGGCAAGGTGCGCCCCGCCGAGGTGGAGCGCCGCCTGGCGGTGGACCCGCACTCGCCCCCGGAGTTCCGCTGCAACGCGGTGGTCCGGAACCTGGTCGAGTTCCACGAGGCGTTCGGCGTGCAGCCGGGCGACGGGCTGTGGATGGACCCGGCCGAGCGCGTCCGCATCTGGTGACCGGGGGCTGAGGGCGGCGGGCGCTCAGGTGGCCAGCGCCACCCGGTCGCGCCCGCCGGTCTTGGCCGCGTACAGCGCGCGGTCGGCGGCGAGCAGGAGGTCGTCGGGCGTGGTGCCGTGCTCGGGGCAGGCGGCGACGCCGGCGCTGATGGTGACGCGCACGGCTTCGCCGTCCACGCGCAGCAGGGCGCAGGCCGTCCGCAGCTGCTCGGCCCGCTCGGCCGCGTCGGCGGTGTCGAGGCCGGGCAGCACCACGACGAACTCCTCGCCGCCGTAGCGCACGACGTCCTCGGCACGGGCGTGCTCGCGCAGGAGCCCGGCGACGGCCACGAGCACCGCGTCGCCGACGGCGTGCCCGTGGGTGTCGTTGACGGCCTTGAAGTGGTCCACGTCCAGCAGCACGAGGGCGACCGGGTGCCCGCCGCCGGCTGCGGCGCGCAGCCGCTCGGTGAGGTCGTCGACGAAGCGGCGGCGGTTGCGCAGCCCGGTGAGGGGGTCGCGGGCGGCTTCCTCTGCGAGGTCGGCGCGCAGGCGCTCGATGGTCTCCACGTGCCGGTGCAGCTGCGCGTTGGCCTCCTCCAGCTCCCGCTGCTGCTCGTGCTGGGCGGTGACGTCGCGCAGGACGGCGACGCGACCCAGGACGTGCCCGCGCGCGTCCTGGATGCGCCGTACGCGCACGTCCAGGCTCACCGCGCCGAGCTGGACCACGTCCTGGACCTCCCCGGCGCCCACGGCGGCGGTGAGGGCGGGGCCCGCGACGGCGTCCAGCGCCTGCCCGACGGCGGCGGGCGGCTGCCCGAGGTGCTGCAGGAGCGCGGCGGCCGCGGGGTTGAGGTCGACGACGCGCCCCTGCCCGTCGACGACGAGGACGGCGTCGCCGAGCGTGTCGACGACGAGGCCGCGCGCCACGGGCAGCAGGTGCAGCAGGTCCTGGCGCAGCACCGAGAACGCGAAGAGGAGACCGGTGACGGCGAACACGGCGGGGGTGGTGTCGACGCTCACCACCTCGGCCGGCAGCGTGATGGTGACCACGTTGACGGAGGCCGGCAGGGCCATGGCCAGCAGGACGGTGCCGAGCTGGCGCCGCAGCAGCCCGGTGGCGTACCGGCGCCGGCGCGCGAGCACCGCCACGCCGGTGGCGACCACCGCGTAGCTGTAGAGGGCGTGCGCCCAGAACAGCGGGCCGAGGGTGGTCTGCCGGACGGGCGGGTCGCCGACGTGCTCGACGCTGGCGTAGAACAGCCGCGTCGCCGGGTCGGCCAGCAGCGCCAGCTGCACGAGCAGCGGCTCGACGCACAGCAGCAGCACCCTGCGGGCGGTGAGGCGCCCACCGGTGACGCTGTGGGCGAACAGCCGGTTGGCGGCGACGGCGCCGGTGATCCCGAGGTACTGCACGTGCACGAGGGCGTCGAGGACGGCCGGCCGCTGGCCGGTGTTGAGCATCACCACGGCCGTGGACCACACGCTCACCGACACCAGCGACGCGGTCAGCGGCACGGCGGCGCTCGTCCGCGCCCGCCGCTGCCAGGTCAGCGCCGCGGTCACGGCGGTGACCACGGAGGCCAGCGCGACGACGAGCGTGAGCGCTCCCACCGTCCCGTCCGCTCCTCCCGCTGCGCGCGCCGGTCTGCTCCAGCGCGCTTCGAGCTTCTCATCGGCGCCCGGCACGCCCGGGTGGACCACCCGGACGGGTGGTGGTCGTCCGGTCGCGCCGGTCAGCGCTGCGGTGGTCCCGGGGGCAGGCGGGGGTGCAGCAGGTGGGCGACCAGCGCGGTCCACCCGGTCTGGTGGGTGGCGCCGAGCCCTTCGCCGGTGTCCCCGTCGAAGTACTCGTTGAACGTGGGGTGCTCCTGCCACAGCGGGTCGTCGCTGGCCTCGATGCGCTGCCCGTCGGCGGGGCGCCGTCCGTCCACGGGCCGGAACAGCGACACGAGGCTGTCGTCGACGAGGTCGGCGGCCTGGACGAGGGTGATGCGCCGCCCGGAGCCGCGGGGGTGCTCGACGGTCACCTCGTCGCCGAAGAAGCGCCCGTAGGTGCGCAGCTTGTCGGCGAGCAGCACGTTGACGGGGAACCAGACCGGTCCGCGCCAGTTGGAGTTGCCGCCGAACAGCCCGGTGCGCGACTCCCCGGGCTCGTACACGATCGAGGAGTGCTTCCCGCTGACCTCGGTGGTGATGTGCTCCTTGACGGCGGCGGACAGCGAGCGGATGCCGTAGTCGGACAGGAACTGCTCGGGGTCGAACATCCGGTCGAGGATGCGCGTCAGGCGGGGCTTGTCGAGCAGCGAGAGCAGCATCTGCCGGCCGTCGGGGCCGGAGCGCGTCAGCAGCGGCAGGGTGAGCTCGGGCCGGCGCCGCTGCAGCCAGCGCAGCCGTGCGGTGAGGTCGGGGCACTCCTCGGAGATCCACGAGGGCACCTCGGTGGCCCCGAGGATGGGCAGCAGCCCCACCATGGAGGGCACCCGCATCGGCTCGGCGGTCCCGTCGGGGTGCAGCAGGACGTCGTAGAAGAAGCCGTCGGACTCGTCCCAGAGCGTCACCTCCTGGGACCCGAAGGACATCATCGCCTGGGCGATCGACAGGAAGTGCTCGAGGAACTTCGTCGCGGCGTCCTCCCACGCCGGGTCGTGCCGCGACAGCTCCAGCGCGATCTTGAACATCTGCTGGCAGTAGAACGCCATCCAGCTGGTCGCGTCGGACTGCTCCAGCCGGTAGCCGGGCGGCAGCTGCGCGGACCGGTCGAACAGCCCGATGTTGTCCATCCCGAGGAAGCCGCCCTCGAAGAGGTGGGAGCCGTCGGCGTCCTTGCGGTTGACCCACCAGGAGAAGTTCAGCAGCAGCTTGGTGAACACCCGCACGAGGAAGCCCTGGTCGCGGTAGCCGTCGAGCCGGTAGACGTGCCAGGCGGCCCAGGCGTGCACGGGCGGGTTGACGTCGCCGAAGGCCCACTCGTAGGCGGGCAGCTGCCCGTTGGGGTGCATGGACCACTCGCGGAGCATGAGGACGAGCTGCTCCTTGGCGAACTCGGGGTCTACGTGCGCGAGCGGTATGCAGTGGAACGCCAGGTCCCAGGCGGCGAACCAGGGGTACTCCCACTCGTCCGGCATGGAGATCACGTCGGCGAGCGCGAGGTGGCGCCAGCCGGTGTTGCGACCGCCCCGGGCGCGCCGCGACTCGGGCGCGGGGTCGGTCCAGGGGTCGCCGTCGAGCCACTGCCGCACGTCGTAGCGGTACAGCTGCTTGGTCCACAGCAGGCCGGCGTAGGCGCGCCGGGCGATGTGCCGGTCGGAGGCGGACAGCTCCGCGGGCAGCACCTGGTCGTAGTAGGCGTCGGCCTCGTCGGCGCGGTCGCGCAGCACCGCGTCGAAGCCGGCCCCGAAGGTGTCGGCGCCGGGGGTGCGGGGGGACAGGCGCAGCCGCACCTGCACGGTCTGGCCGGGCAGCACCTCGTCGAAGCGGTACCAGAAGGCCGCCTTCGTCCCCTGCAGGGCGGGGTTGACCGCGGAGAGGTCGCCGCGCACGATGCGCCGGTCGATGCCGTCCTTCGTGTACGCCGCGGTGTTGCGCTCGGCGCCGAACAGCTCGACGGCGTTCGTCTCGTTCTCGCAGAAGAGCACCTCGGGGGAGCCCTCGGCGGAGACGAAGTAGCGCCCGAGGTGCCCGTGCTGGCACTCGACGGACTCCAGCCCGCCGACGGTCAGCGTGGGCGGCAGGACCTGCTCCATGGTGCCGCGCCGCTTGTCCCAGCCCCAGGCCCACGTGTTGCGGAACCAGATCTGCGGGACGAGGTCCAGCGGCGCGGGGTCGGGGCCGTGGTTGGTGGCGCTGATCACGGCGCAGACGTCGTCGGGGGAGGCCTTGGCGTAGGTCACGGTGACGTCGAAGAAGCGGTTCTCGTCGAGGACCCCGGTGTCGCCGAGCTCGTACTCGCGCTCCTCACGGCTGCGACGGGCGTTCTCCTCGCGCAGCCGGGCGTAGGGGAACTCCGCCTGCGGGTAGCGGTACAGCCACGTCATCCAGCTGTGCGAGGGGGTGCCGTCGACGGCCCACCAGTACTCCTTGGCGTCCTCGCCGTGGTTGCCCTCGCCGTTCGTGAGCCCGAAGAGCCGCTCCTTGAGGATCGGGTCCTTCCTGTTCCACAGGGCGACGCCGAGGTTGAGGAAGCCGAAGCGGTCGCAGACGGCGCCGAGCCCGTCCTCGCCCCAGCGGTAGGCCCGTGCTCGCGCCTGGTCGAAGGGGAACGAGGACCAGGCGTCGCCCGACTCGGAGTAGTCCTCGCGCACGGTGCCCCACTGCCGTCCGGAGACGTACGGCCCCCACAGGCGCCAGGGCCCGTCGGGCCCGGGGGACTCGGCCATCCGGGCGTGCTCGGCGCTCGGGTGCCCCTGCGGGGGAGGGGTCTGGGCAGGCTGGTCCACCGCTCCATCCTGCCAACTGGAGCCCCGGCGTGCCGCGTGAGCGGATCACTGAGGCCTTCCCCTTGCGGCGCAACGGTTCTGCGCCCGGGGCGCGCAGGATTTGGTGGTTGGGGCTGGGGCGGCGTACTGTTCTTCTCGTCGCCCGGACGGGGCGGCCGCCGGGGCCGGGAGGTCGCGGGGGTCTGCTGCGGGTGGGTGGTGCGGCAAGCTTGATCGGGGTTGG
>NZ_JBJLRI010000074.1:0-20514 GCF_050871405.1 Kineococcus esterisolvens | reverse complement strand
GGTGGGGGGGGGGGGCCAATCCGGGGGGGGGCGCCGGGGGCGGCGGGGCCGCGCCCCCCGTCCCGCGCCCGCCCCCCGGGGGGGGGGGGCGCCCCCGGGGCCCCCCGGGGCGCTCGGCGGCCTCGTGGGCTGGCTGGTGAACACGCTGGCCAGCGCCGTCCTCGGGCTCGTCGTCGGCGCCGTGGTCGCGGTCGTGGTGGGCCTCACCCTGCACCGGCGCGGGGACCGCACCGCCGGCGGGACCGCCGCGCACTAGGCCCGGGCCCGCCGCGCGGGCGACGTGCCCGGGCCGGGCGGTGCACCCCGCCCACCCCTCGCTCCCCCACCCGCCCCCCGTGTCGGGTCGACCACGCCCGTCGCGCCTCGCGTGTCCCCCGTGCACGCTCGCGGCGTGGAGGCAGGACGGCGCCCCTGGGGACGGCGACGGCGAGGAGCCCACCGGGGACGGCGCGCGGGCGGTCCACCACGGCCCGGGCGGCCGGGGTTCCTACGGCGCGGCGACGGTCGGCGCGCGCGGTGGGACCTCCGCGCCGGCCGCTCCTCGGGCAGGATGGCGCGCGTGACGACGCGGGCGGCCACGGCGCTGGACGGGGCGGAGCAGCGCCCCGGGCACCGCGGGTACGTCGTGGCGATCGACCAGGGCACCACGTCGACGCGCTGCATCCTGTTCGACCACGCCGGCCGGCTCGTGGCCGTCGCCCAGCGCGAGCACCGCCCGCACTACCCGCGCCCGGGGTGGGTGGAGCACGACGCCGCACAGATCTGGCGGGACGTGGCCCGCCTGGTGCCGCAGGCGATGGCGCAGGTCGACGCGCAGCCCGCCGACGTCGTCGCCGTCGGCATCGCCAACCAGCGCGAGACCGTCGTGGCCTGGGACCGCCGCACGGGCGAGCCCGTCGGCCCGGCCGTGGTGTGGCAGGACACCCGCACCGCCGCGATCGTGGAGGAGATGGCCGCCGACGGAGGCGTGCACCGCTTCGCCGGGGTGTGCGGGCTGCCGCTGGCCACCTACTTCTCCGGTCCGCGCATGACGTGGATGCTGCGCCACGACGAGTCGCTGCGCCGCCGGGCGCGCACCGGTGACGTGCTGTTCGGCACGGTGGAGTCGTGGCTGGTGTGGAAGCTCACCGGTGGCCCCGACGGCGGCGAGCACGTCACCGACGTCACCAACGCCAGCCGCACGATGCTCATGGACCTGCGCACGCTGGACTGGTCGCCGGACCTGCTGGCGGCCTTCGGGGTGCCGCGGGCGGCGCTGCCGCGGATCGTGCCCAGCTCCCAGGTGTACGGCACGGCGAGCACCGTGGTGCCCGGGGCCCGGATCGCCGCGGCCCTGGGCGACCAGCAGGCGGCGCTGTTCGGGCAGACGTGCTTCTCCCCCGGCGAGGCGAAGTGCACCTACGGCACCGGCGGGTTCCTGCTGATGAACACCGGCACCGAGGTGCCGCGCTCCTCGCACGGGCTGCTGACGACGGTGGCGCACCGCATCGGCGACGAGCCCCCGGTGTACGCGCTGGAGGGCTCCATCGCCGTCACCGGGGCGCTGGTGCAGTGGCTGCGCGACAACCTGGGCCTGATCTCCACCGCCCCGGAGGTGGAGTCCCTGGCCCGCACCGTCGACGACAACGGCGGCTGCTACTTCGTGCCGGCGTTCTCCGGGCTGTTCGCCCCGCACTGGCGGGCCGAGGCGCGCGGGCTGCTCATCGGCCTGACCTCGTTCGTCACCAAGGGGCACGTGGCGCGCGCGGTGCTGGAGGCCACCGCCTGGCAGACCCGGGAGGTCGTGGAGGCGGTGGAGGCCGACTCCGGCCTGCGGCTGTCCTCGCTGCGGGTGGACGGTGGCATGACCTCGAACAACCTGCTGATGCAGACGATCGCCGACGTCCTGGACGTCCCCGTGGTGCGGCCCATGGTCTCGGAGACGGTCTCGCTGGGCGCCGCGTACGCGGCGGGGCTGGCGGTGGGCTTCTGGCCGGACACCGGGGCGCTGCGCCGGCGGTGGCACCGCGCCGCCCAGTGGTCGCCGGCGATGGCGCCGGAGCAGCGCGAGCGCGGCTGGGAGGACTGGCGGGAGGCGGTGCGGCGCACCTTCGGCTGGGTGCGGCACGGGGGGGCGCCCTGACGCGCCGACGCCTCCCCGCGCCCGCGGGCACGAGGAGGCGTCGGGGCGTCGGGGCGTCAGCGGACCCGGGCGTCCTCGACGTCCGCGGTGCGGCGCTGCAGGCGGTCCTCGACGAGCAGCAGCACCACGACCAGCGCGGCACCGGCCACGGCGAGCAGCACCACGGGCAGCACGTCGCCGCCGGGAGCGGCCAGGACGCGGTCCTCGTCCTGCCACGGCCACAGGGCCCGCAGCGAACCGGCCATGAGCCCGGTCATCACCGCGAGCGTCACGGCGCGGTGGTGGTCCAGCAGGTGCTGCAGCACGCGCACGAAGGAACCCAGGCCGACCACCGCGCCCACGGCGAAGGCGCCGACGTAGGCGAGGTCGCGGTCGGCCACCGCGCGCAGCGTCGGCTCGTACAGCCCCACCGTCAGCAGCAGGAAGGACCCGGAGACCCCGGGGAGCACCAGCGCGCAGATCGCGACGGCCGCGGCGACGGCCACCACCAGCAGGGAGGGGTCCCGCTCCGACGCCGCCGGCAGCCCGGTGAGCAGGAAGGCGGCGACGGCCGCGACCACGGCCACGAGCAGCAGGGGCGGCGACCAGCGGCCCACCATCCGGGCGGGCACGGCGAGCGAGGCCACCACGAGGCCGAAGAACACCGCCCGCGAGCCCACCGGGTGCTCGGTGACGACGGGCTCGAGCATCGCCGAGCCGACGAGGACCGCGGCGGCCATGCCCACCATGACCGGGACGACCACGGACCAGCGCACCAGGGCCAGCTCCGCGCGCACCTGCGAGCGGGGGCCGGTCACCGCGTACCGGGCGGCGGTGACGACGTGCCCGGCGCCGCCGATGAGGGTCTCGTAGACGCCGGTGACCAGGGCCAGCGTCCCGCCGCTGACGCCGGGGACGACCTCGGCGCTGCCGATGAGGGCACCGCGCACGACGTCGGCGGGCAGCCGGCGCCTGCTGGACGACGACGGGGGCGAGGGCGGGGCGGTGGCGGTCACCCGGACACGGTAGGCGACGGGCGGCCCGCTGCCGGGCGCTCCCGGGGAACGGTGTGCCAGTGTTCACCGGGTGAGCACACTCTTCGACGTCACCGGCCGGCTGGCGCTGGTCACCGGGTCCTCGCGCGGACTGGGCCGCGCCATGGCGGCGGGGCTGGCGGAGGCCGGGGCCCGCGTCGTGCTGCACGGGCGGGACGCCGCGCAGCTGGAGCGGGCACGCGGGGAGATCGCGACGAGCACCGGCACGGCCCCCGCGGTGGTGAGCTTCGACGTCACCGACGCCGGGGCGGTCGCGGAGGGCGTGGCGGCCCTGGTGGCCGAGCACGGCGCCCCGGACGTCCTGGTGAACAACGCCGGCATCCAGCGGCGCGCGCCGTTCGAGGAGTTCGCGACCGCCGACTGGGAGGACCTGGTGGCCGCGAACCTGTCGAGCGTGTTCCACGTCTCGCGCGCGGTGGTGCCGCACATGGTGGCGCGCGGTTCCGGCAAGGTCGTCAACATCGCCTCGGTGCAGTCGGTGCTGGCGCGGCGCACCATCGCCCCCTACACCGCGACCAAGGGCGGGGTCGCCTCGCTCACCAAGGGCATGGCCGCGGACCTGGCGAAGCACGGGATCCAGGTGAACGCCATCTCCCCCGGGTACTTCGCCACGGAGATGAACGCGGCGCTCGTCGCCGACGAGCAGTTCAACGCGTGGGTGGAGCAGCGCACGCCCGCCGGCCGATGGGGCCGGGTGGAGGAGCTGCTGGGCACGCTGCTGTACCTGTGCTCGGACGCCTCCAGCTACGTGTCCGGGCAGAACGTCGTCGTCGACGGCGGCATGACCTCGGTGCTGTGAGGGGGGCGTTCACGATGAGGGCGATCCGGATCCACGGGGCGGGCGACCTGCGCGAGGAGGAGCTGCCGCTCCCGGAGCCGTCGGCGGGCCGGGTGCGGCTGCGCACGGCGTACGCAGGGGTGTGCGGTTCGGACCTGCACTACTTCGCGCACGGCGCGAACGGCGAGTACGTGGTGCGCGAGCCGCTGGTGCCGGGGCACGAGGTGTCCGGCACCGTCGACGCGGACCCGTCCGGGGAACTGGCCCCGGGCACGCCGGTGACGGTGCACCCGGCCACGTTCGGCCCGGCCGCGCCGGGCCTGGAGGAGCTGCCGCACCTGCGCCCGGGCGGTTCCTACCTGGGCAGCGCCTCGACGTGGCCGCACACCCAGGGCGGGATGAGCGAGTTCCTGGTGGTGGAGCGCGCGATGGTCCGGGTCCTGCCGCAGGGCCTGTCGCTGCGGGCCGCGGCGCTGGCCGAGCCGCTGGCGGTGGCGCTGCACGCGGTGACGGTCGCCGGGGACGTGACGGGCCGGCGGGTGCTGGTGTCCGGTTCCGGGCCGATCGGGCTGCTGGTGGCGGCCGCGGCGCTGGAGCGCGGTGCCGGCGAGGTCGTCGCCACGGACGTGCTGCCCGGGCCGTTGCAGCGGGCCCGTGCCGTGGGTGTGCACGGCACGGTGCGCGTCGGCGAGGAGGAGGTGGAGCGCGAGGCCTTCGACGTGGTGCTGGAGTGCTCCGGGGTGCCCGTGGCGGTGAGCGCCGCGCTCCTGGCGGCGCGGCGGGCGGCCGTGGTCGTGCAGGTCGGGATGGTGCCGAACGAGCCGCGTCCGGTGAACCTGGCACCGCTGGTGTCCAAGGAGCTGCAGCTGCGCGGCACGTTCCGCTTCTCCGGGGAGATCGACGAGGCGGTGCGGGTGCTGGCGGCGAACGCCTCGCTGGAGCGGGTCGTCACCCACGAGTTCTCGCTGGAGCGGGCGGCGGAGGCGTTCGCGGTGGCGGCTGACTCCGAGGTGTCGGGCAAGGTCCTGGTCTCGCTCGCGGGCTGAGCGCTGCGACGTGGACGGCCCTGGCTGGCGGCGATGGCGGCGCGGGGCCGTCGTCCACCTGCCCGGGTCCCGGGTGGACGAGGGAGCACCGGGCCGGCACCACGGCCACCGGACCGTCCGGGCGCACCACGTCGGTCGGGGACCCCACCTCGAAGCGTGCGGCCGGGTGAGCCCGACGCGCGTGGGCGACGAGCTCGGGCACCAGGTCGATCCCCGTGGCGGCGGAGCCCGCGGAGCGCAGCAACCCCGCCAGGTGCCCGGGACCGCACCCCAGGTCCAGGACCGGTCCCACCGGACGCCCGGGGTGGTCACCGACCAACCGGCCGAGGTCCGGCTCGAGGGGTCTTCGGACCTCCGGGTGGGTGGGCGTGCCTCGTCGGCGCCGAACCGCGCTGCAACGTCGCGGTCACGTCTCGAGCTCGCTGCGCCGCCGCGTGAGGAAGGCGCGCTGGGCGTCGTTGCCGGCGGTGGCGATGGCCTCGTCGTAGGCCAGCCGGGCCTGCTCCAGCTGCCCCAGCCGGCGCAGCAGGTCCGCGCGCACCGCGTGCCGCGGCGGGTGACCGGGCAGATCCAGTGCCTCGACGACGGCGAGAGCCGCCGCCGGTCCCTGCACCTCCGCCAGCGCCACCGCCCGGTTCAGGGCCACCACCGGGCTCGGCGCGAGGCTCAGCAGGTGGTCGTACAGCGCCAGCACCTGTCCCCAGTCGGTCTCCTGCGCGGTGCGGGCGTCGGCGTGCACGGCGGCGATCGCGGCCTGCAGCTGGTACGGCCCCGGCCGCCCGCGCCGCAGGCAGGAGCGCACCACCTCCTGACCCTCGGCGATCAGTGCCCGGTCCCAGCGGGAGCGGTCCTGCTCGCCCAACGGCACCAGCGCACCGTCGCGGCCGGTGCGGGCGGGACGGCGGGACTCCGAGAGCAGCAGCAGGCCCAGCAGACCGAGGACCTCGGGCTCACCGGGCATCAGCTCGGCCAGCGACCGCGCCAGTCGCACCGCCTCGGCGCACAGGTCGGCGCGCACCAGGTGCTCCCCCGAGGTCGCCGAGTGCCCCTCGGTGTAGATGAGGTAGAGCACCGCCAGCACCCCGCGCAGCCGGGCCGGCAGGTCCGCCTCGTGCGGCACCCGGTAGGGGATGCCGGCGTCGCGGATCTTCTTCTTCGCCCGCACCAGCCGCTGGGCCATCGTCGCCTCCGGCACCAGGAACGCCCGGGCGACCTCCGGGGTGCTCAAACCCCCCAGCAGGCGCAGCGTCAAGGCGATCTGCGCCGGTGCGGCCAGCGCGGGGTGGCAGCAGGTGAACACCAGCCGCAGCCGCTCATCGCGCACAGCGCCCTCCTCGGCAGGCTCGTCCGGGGCGTGCAGCAGCGCGGCCTCGGCGTGGCGCCGGGTGCGGGTGGACTCACGCCGGAGGCGGTCCACCGCCCGGTTGCGGGCGGTGGTGATGATCCACCCCGCCGGGCTGGGGGGCAGGCCCGTGAGCGGCCAGCGCTGCACGGCGGCGGTGAAGGCGTCCTGCACCGCTTCCTCGGCGGCGTCGATGTCGCCGAGGAAGCGGATGAGGACGGAGACGGCGCGGCCGTGCTCAGCGCGGAAGACGGCCTCGACCTCCCGCGCAGCTGCGGGGGACGCCGCCGCGGGCACGGGAGCAGGCACGGGGTCGGGCACGGGGTCGGGCACGGGGCTCAGCCGAGGAAGGGCCGCACCTCGACGGGCAAGGTCGTGGCCCTGGCCGCCTCGCGTCCCCACTCCAACGCCGCGTCCAGGTCCGCGGCCTCGACGATGCACACCCCGCCCAGGTGCTCCTTGGCCTCGATCCACGGCCCGTCGGTCAGCAGCACCTCCTGCCCCCCGTCACCGCCGACGCGCACCACCGTGGCCGACTCCGGCCCGTGCAGCCCGCCGGCGAAGACCCACGCCCCGGCTGCGCGCAGCTCCTCGTGGAAGGCGGCCACGTCCGCGCCGATGCGCGCCATCGCCTCGGGAGCGGGGCGCTCACTGACGGGCTGGATCACGCTGAGCAGGTACTGGGTCACGGCTCCTCCTGGTGTCCTGGGCCGGTCCGGTCCCGGCGCTCAACCTCTACACGAACGCCACCGGCCCGGATCGACACCCCGCCCGGCCCCGCGACCCGCACGGTTACGACGCCGACCACGCGGTCACGGGCAGCACGACGACTGCGCCGCCGCCTGGCCGAGCAGCGATGAGTGCACGAGCGCCAGGCGGTCCACACCGTCGACGACATCCGGCACCGTCCGGGACCAGCGGCAGGAGAGCTCCATGCCCGAGACCACCGGGGGACCGGCGTCCTGCTTCCCCGCGATCGAGGCGAAGCACGGGCACCCGATCACGCACTGGCAGCACCTGCTGCGCGAGCACCGCGCCCAGCACCCCCGGCTCAGCGCCGGCGCCACCACGGGCAGCACCCGGGACTCACCGGCCACGCGCTCGCCGACCGGTGGCTCCCGGGCCTGCCGCCCGTCCCACCGGTGTGGCGATGACGACGAGGGTGCTCAGCGTGGCGTTGCCGCTGGCCGACCAGGACGGGGCGCCGGCCTCCTGCGCCGGCGTGCTGGGCTGTCGGCTCCTGCGCGACGTGGAGGTGCGGCCCGGAGCGCGGGTGGCGGAGGCGGCTCCACCGGCGCTCGCAGCCCGGTCCACCTGGAGGAGCCGACGACGACGGACGAGAAGCGACGAGCCCCGAGGAGACCCCTGATGCCATCGATCCGCCGATTCGACCACGTCGGCATCACCGTCGCCGACCTCGAGCGGGTGACGGACTTCTTCGTCGGCCTGGGCCTCCGGGTCGACGGCGGCCCGGCGGTGGTCGAAGGCGACTTCCTGGACACCGTCATCGGCATCCCCGGCTCCCGCACCCGGGTCGTGATGCTCCGAGCGCCGCACGGCGGCACCCTGCTGGAGCTGTCCAGCTTCGTGGAGCCTCAGCACCAGCCGGGATCGCCCACCGCGATGGCCACGGAGCTGGGACTGCGCAACGTGGCCTTCGAGGTCGACGACCTCGAGACGATCGTCGAGCAGCTGGCCGCGGACGGGTACCACCTGGTCGGCGGCGTCGGTCGCTACGAGCACACCTGGCGGATGGCGTACGTGCGCGGGCCGGAGGGGATCATCGTGTCCCTGGCCGAGCGGATCGGCTGACGCCCGACCCGCCCAGCGCGCCCCACCGGCCTTCCGAGCAGCACAGCACCGAGCGAAGGCGAGCGGACCGGACCGGCGCGGCTTCACGGACGTGCTCGACGCGCGGGTGGTCGGGGGACGGAGCCCTCCGGCGTGCTCGGCGAGCGCCTCACCGCTCAGCAGCGTCCTCCCGGGGGACGAGGAAGGTCTTGCCATCGGCGGTGGTGACGCGGTCCCACTCCCCGTAGCCGGCGGTGGCCTCCTGCGGAGTGCGGGGTCCGCGCGGTGGGGTGCGGTCGATGAGGCCCTGGGCCGGGCCGACGAAGGAGAACCAGCCGTCGAGGAAGACGTCGACCCAGCGGTGCTTGGAGCGTGGTCGCCGGTAGTGGTAGGGCACGTCCCGGTCGTCGTCGTGCCGGCTCGGGCTCGTGTCCATCCGGGTCTCACCCATCTCCGCCTCCACGGCGGTGTCTCGACGAGGTTCTCTTGGTGGGCTGAACGTTGGGGCACCAACAATGTATCCTCCGGTACCTGAGAGGTGGTGGTCGAGGTGACGACGCTCACGAGCGGCAGCGCGCTGGACCTGGAGCGGCAGGTCTGCTTCGCGATGGTGCTCGCCTCCCGCGGCATCGTGCAGGCCTACCGCCCCGTGCTGGAGCCGATGGGCCTGACCCACCCGCAGTACCTGGTGATGCTGGCGCTGTGGCAGCACGCCCCGCTGTCGTTGAGCCGGATCGCCCACCTGCTGCAACTGGACCCCGGCACGGTCTCGCCCCTGCTCAAGCGACTGGAAGCCGCCGGCCTCGTCGAGCGCACCCGCACCCCGGGGGACGAGCGCACCCTGAGCGTCACCCTCACCGACACCGGCCTCGCCCTGCGCTCGCAGGCCGAGCAGGTGCCCGCGCAGATGACGGCCCGCCTCGGCCTCAGCCAGCAGGACCTGGAGCAGTTGCACACCCTGATGACCCGCGTCGTCGCAGCTGCGGAACGCGCGAACCGGCTGGAGGGCTGAGGTCCCCGGCAGCCGGTTCTCGAGGCGGTGCGTCCAGCACGGCGGCGGTGGACGGGAGCCGTCGCACCCCGGGCGCGCTCGTCGTGGGGGGCTCCGTCCCGGCCCGGTGCCCCCCTGCGCTGACCCCGCGGCCGGCACAGCTCCTCCCGGCGCCTGTCCCGGCAGGTCCTGGGACACGCCCTCAAGATCGAGCGCATCCCCGCCGATCCAGCCGGAGTGATGCCCCAGCCGCTCGCGACCCGCCACCTCGAGGGGAGCGGGCGGCCGGGCGAGGTCCAGCGACTCGCGGCGCTGCACGAGTACGACGTGCTCGATGCCCCCGCGGACACCGAGCTGGACGACGTCGTGCGCGCCGCGGCGATGCTGACGGGACTCCCCCACGCCACGCTCAACCTCGTCGACGAGCACCGCCAGTGCCAGCTCACCACCGTCGGCTTCGAGGGCACGGACTCCGCACGCCAGGACTCCATGTGCGCGCTGCACTTCACCGACGGCCAGGTCGTGCACGTGCCCGACGCCAGCCTGGACGAGCGCTACCGCACCAACCCCTGGGTCGACGGCCGCCTGGCACGGGTGCGCCTGTACGCCTCCGCGCCCCTGGTCAGCCCTGCCGGTCACGCCCTGGGCAGCTTGTGCGTCTTCGACACCGCACCCGGTGAGCTCTCCCGGGCGCAGCTGGGGGCGCTGGAAGGGCTGTCGCGCACCGTGGTGGCCCTGTTCGAGCGCCGCCGCCAGGCCAGGGCCGCTGAGGGCTACGCCGCCCAGGCGCGCGAGCACGCCCTGCAGGCGCAACGCCTGGCCGCGCGCGACGCCGAGCTGCGCCTGGTGCTGGCCGCCACCAGCGACGCCTTCGTGGCCGTGGACGAGCACCAGCGCATCACGTCCTGGAACCCCGCCGCCGAACGGCTGTTCGGCTGGAGCCCGACCGAGGCCCTCGGTCGCAGCCTGACCGAGACGATCGTGCCGCCGGGCACGGCCTCCGCCCACACCGCCGGCTTCGAGCGCTTCATGCGCACCGGCGTCGCCCACCTGTCCAGCACCGTGCAGGTGCCCGCGCAGCACCGCGACGGCACCGCCCTGATCATCGAGCTGACCCTGACCCCCGTCGAGGTCCAGGAGCAGCGCCGCGTGTACGCCGCGATCCGCGACGTCACCGAGCGCCGGCACCTGGAGCAGCAAGCGCGTTCCCTGGCCGGCATCGTCGCCGGCGCCCGCGCCCGCGATCATCTCCGTGGACGGCGCCGCCCGCATCACCTCCTGGAACGCCGCCGCGGAGCAGCTGTACGGCTACCGCGCGGTCGAAGCGGTCGGAGGCGGTCTGGACCTGATCGCCTCGAGCGCGGAGGCGCAGCAGCTGAGCGCCTGGCTGGCTCGAGCCACCACCGGTGAGGGCGTCGAGGCGGTCGCCGCGCACGACGTGCTCGGGCGTCACCGCGACGGCAGCGCCGTGGAGGTCTCGGTCACCGTCTCACCCGTGCTCGACGCCGGTGGCGCCGTCGTGGGCGCCTCCATCGCCGCGCGCGACATCAGCGAACGCCGCCGCGCCGAGGCGGCGCTGCGCCAGGCCGAGCAGCGCTTCACCCTGGCCTTCACCCACGCCCCCGCCGGGGTGCTGATCACCGCCTTGACCGGTGAGCGGGCCGGGCACTTCCTCAGCGCGAACCCCGCCGCCTGCACCATGCTCGGCCACTCGCACGAGCGGCTGCTGGAGATGACCTCCGCCGACATCACCCACCCCGCGGACCTGCCCGGTGCGCAGGCCCGGCTGCAGCAGCTGCTGGAGGGCTCGGCGTCCAGCGCGCACTTCGAGAAGCGCTACGTGCGCGAGGACGGCGCCACGATCTGGGGCGCGGTGCACCTCGCGCTCGTCCACGGGGTCGAGGGTGAGCCGCTGTACGCGGTCACCCACGTCGAGGACGTCACCCGAGAGCGCGCCGACCGCGAGCGCCTGGCCCAGGTCAACACCGAGCTCGCCGCGACCAACGCGGAGCTGGCCGAGGCCAACGAGGCCCTGCAGCGCGTCAACGGCGAGCTGGACCGCTTCACCGCCACCGTCGCCCACGACCTGAAGAGCCCGCTGACCTCCATCGCCGGCTACGCCGAACTGCTGGCCGACCTGGCCGAAGCGCGGAGCCACGGCCCCAGGAGCACCCAGGCCCGGGACCCCGGTGGCCCGGCACCGAGCAGCGACGGCTGGGACGGCCCCACCCCGAGCGACCCGGACCCGGGCTCCGGGAGCGTCGAGGTCGTCGCCCTCGAGGCCATCGGGCGCAGCACCCAGCGCATGCGCACCCTCATCGACGGGCTGCTGTCCTACGCCAGGGCCCGCAGCGAAGCTCTGGACCTCCAGCCCGTCCACACCGCCGCCGTGGTCGACGACGTCGTCCTGGACCTGGCCGCCGTCCTGGAGCGCACCGGCGCGATCGTCACGCGTGGCCCGCTGCCCACCGTCCAGGCCCACCCGGTGCTGCTGCGCCAGGTGATCGCCAACCTGGTGGGCAACGCCGTGAAGTACGTCGCTGCCGGAGCGGCCCCGCGCGTGCAGGTGTCCGCACGGCGCACTGCGCAGTGCTGGGAGTTCGCGATCGCCGACAACGGCATCGGCATCCCCGCCGAGGCGCGCGAGAAGGTGTTCGCCATGTTCCACCGCGAAGCCGGTGGGGACTACGAGGGCGCCGGCATCGGCCTGGCCACCTGCCGGCGCATCGTCGACCGCCACGGCGGCCGCCTGTGGGTCAGCGCCCACCACGAGCGCAGCGACGGCACCCGTGCCCCGGGCTCCGTCTTCCACTTCACCGTACCCGTCACGGAGCGGGCCGCTGCACCGGCGGAGGCACCGGAGCCTGCAGCGGACGGGGACCCGGCAGCTCGGCCCTCGAGCAGCTGACTCCTGCTCGGCTCGTGCCGAGGCCGCACCACCCGGCGCCCCGGCGCCGGGTGCACTGCACGTCAGCACCGCCCGCTGTGACCGTGCGTCCACGACGCCCGTGGATCCGTGGCGGGAGCGCGCCGCCCACGGGTCGATCCTGCGCGGAGCGCGCTCACGACGGTCAGCGAGCGGCGGACCGTGAGCACGGGCACGACGCGGGGAGTGCGCAGTCCCGAGCGGCCGCAGACGCCCCCGCACGCCGAAGGCCGGACGTGGCGGGCGAGGTTCTCCGGGTGCACGTCCGCCCTCACCAGCACGGTGCGGACGCAGGCGCCCGCAGCAGTTGCCGGGCAGCGCTGACCAGCGCCGCGTTGTCGGCAGCGGGCGAACCGTCAGGCAGTACCAGCACGTCCTCCAGTCCGGTCCGGGTGGACAGCCCCCAGCGCCCGGCCAGGCGCAGCGCGGTCCAGGCGGTGGCGCCCTCCCCGTGCAGCAGCACCTGCGGTTCCCGGGCCGCGTCGTCGTGGCTCCGCTCCACGAGGTGCAGCAACTGCTCAGCCTGGTGCTGCACCTGGGGCTCGGCCAGCCCGTCGGGCAGTTCCAGCAGCACCCGCACGCACCGGTGCCGGTGGACCGACGCCAGCCACGTCCCGGCTCCCGCTCGGTGCCAGATTCCGGCCTCGACCCCGATGCCCAGCTGCAACAGCGCACCGGCGATCTCGTCGGCGCCGTCCTCGTGCCAGTTGACCGAGGCGAAGTCCGGCAGCAGCGCCGAGCGCTCCCAGGAGCGGATCGCGGCGAGCCTGCGCACCGGATCGGGCAGGGCCCAGGCCCCGGTGGTCACACCGACCGGTACGGCCGGTGCGGCCTCGCGCACAGCTGCCAGCACCTCGGCCAGCGCTGCGGCGTCGAGCGTGTCCGCGCCCGCTGCGTCCTTCACGTGCAGGTGCACCGCGTCGGCACCCGCGGCGGCGACCTCCGCCACGTCGCGGGCCAGCTCGCCCGGCGTCACCGGCAGGGCCGGGTGCTCACCCGGTCCGCGGGCACCGTTCACGCACGCCTTCAGCACCCGTGCACCCTCTCGGACAGCACCGACACGCACGAGCGCTCACGACGCCCTCGGCGCGCGGCCACGGACGGTGCGCATCGAGCCGCGCGATGACCGCGAAGGGACGGACGTTCCGCCTTCGGCGTCCACCCCCAGTCGCCCGGAACGCCACGAGCACGGAGGGAGCACGCGGACCCCACCGGTCCCCTCGTCCCTGGCCGCCGTCGCGATCACGCTCGTCCTGGCCGGCTGCGGCGCCCAGCCCGCCGCGCCGGATCGTCCCGCACCCGAGCACCGCAGCCCCTTCGACGACTCCACCGCCGTGGCCGAAGCACGCTCGCACCCGCTGCGGGCCTGCCCCGCGCAGACCGACGTCGCTCGGCCCGTGATCGAGGACCCGAACGAGGGCTGGGTGACCGAGCTCGGCACGCTCGACGAGGCCGTCGCGTTCCTCTGGGCGCAGGAGCAGGCCATGGCCCTCGACGCCTGGGCGCGATGCACCTTCCCGGACTCCTACGCCGGTTTCCGGGGTCTTCGGATCTGCGGGTGGGAAGGTGTGGCTACCACTTCCACGTCGACGACCGAGATCTCAACTCGCCAGGTCCGGCCGCCCACCTATCCGGTGAGGACCGTGCAGCTCATCCCTCGCGAGGGGAGTGAGTGACCGCGGTCCGGCACCCGGCGAGGAGGCGGGTGACCATCTGTCGGGCCTCATCCCTGCCGTAACCCGGCCCGGGGATGGACAGGTTCCCCACCGCGCGCAGCAACGTGAACGCGGTGACCTGCGGGTCGACCTCCCCGGCGTCCTGGCCGGCTGCAAGCAAGGACGAGCACGCCGGCACCAGCTCCTCGAGGATCAAGGCGTGCAGATTCGCCAGGCTCGGGTCTTCTGAAAGCAGGGCCTCGCTGAGTCCGTGCTTGGTGACGAGGAAGTCTACGAACGCCGCCATCCACCGCTCCAGCGCCTCGGCTGCGGGGATCGGCTGCCCGAGCAGGGACGCCGCGAGGGCCGTGCACTCCTGGACCTGGTGGCGGTAGACAGCGCCCACGAGGTCCGCGCGGGTGGGGAAGTGACGGTAGACCGTGCCCACACCGACCCCGGCACGTTCGGCGATGTCCCGCACCGGTGCCTGCACACCGTGCTCGACGAACGCCGCCGTCGCCGCGGTCAGCAGCGCCTCACGGCTGCGCTGCATGCCGGCCTGGCGTACTCCGGTCGTGGTGGCCACCACGCACCCCCTTGCTCGCGGAACGATGTTCCGCTAACTTTGGCGGAACGATGCTCCGCCAGTGTGGCAGAGCCGGTCCCTCCTTCTAGGACATCCCATGCCTGAAGCCCTCGACCGTCAGCTCATCGCGGTCAAGCCCATCACCGTTCCCACCACCGGCCGCAGCCTCGATCTGCAGGTCAAGGTCACCGCACCCGCCGAGGGTCAGGACCTGCCCGTCATCGTGTTCTCCCACGGCAACGCCTGGTCCATGGACGGCTACGAACCCCTCGTCGACCGCTGGGCCGGCGCCGGGTTCGTCGTCGTCCAGCCCACCCACCTGGACTCCCGCCGCAACCGCATCGGCTTCGACGACCCCCGCTTCTCCGACATCTGGCGGGTCCGCATCGCCGACCTGCACGCCGCCCTGGACCACCTCGGCGTCGTCCTCGACCAAGTCCCCGGACTGCCTCCCCGCGTCGACGCGAGCCGCGTCGCCGTCGTCGGGCACTCCTGGGGCGGTCAAAGCGCCGGCGCCCTGCTCGGAGCCCGCGTCCTGGACGCCGACGGCACCCCGGGCGAGGACTTCACCCACCCCGCCGTGAAGGCGGGCGCGCTCATCGCGACCACCGGCACCGGTGACACGCTGACCCCGTTCGCGCTGGAGCACCTGCCGTTCATGCGCCCGGGCTACTCCACCATGACCACCCCCGCCCTCATCGTCACCGGCGGCAAGGACCGGTCGGCGATGTCCACCCGCGGACCAGACTGGTTCACCGACGCCTTCCACCTCAGCCCCGCCCCCAAGCGGATGCTCACCATCACCGACGGCGAGCACACCCTCGGCGGCGTCGCCGGCGAAGCCGTTCGCGAGACCAGCGACGAGAACCCCGCCCGCGTCGCCCTCGTCGCCGACGCCGTCGCCGCCTACCTCCTCGACGCCCTCAGCGGTGACACCACCGCCTGGCGGGACCTGCAGGAGCGAGCCGCAGCGAGTTCCGGCGCCTTCAGCATCGACAGCAAGTAGCTTCCACGCGGCCGGGCTCAACCGTTCCCGCGGCGAGCCCGGCCGCGGATCTTCCTGGCCCGGCCACTGACCAACGAACGGCTGCATCCTGCACTCCTCCTGCAGCCCCACCACCCCCGCCCACACCACCGGGCCATGCTCCGTCGCCGATCAACTGCTGGGGCTGCAGAACCTGCACCTGCTCACCGTTGAGCGCCTCAACCCCGGCACCGACGCCGAGCATTCGCGCGGGCTGCTGCGCCTGACCGTTGAGACCGAACGCCCCGAGGTCGTCGCCTGCCGCGACTGCGGAACCCTCGCCGCCGACCACGGCCGGCGCGAACACCGACTGGCCGACGCACCCTGCTTCGCCACACCAGTGCAACTGATCTGGCGCAAGCGACGCTGGCGCTGCCGCGAACAACGCTGCCCCACCGACGTCTGGTCCGAGGAGCACCCCGCCCTGCCCGCGCGGGCCAAGCTCACCGCCCGTGCTGTTGAGTGGGCCGTGCAGACGCTGCGGTGGAACGACTCCACCGTCTCCGCCCTGGCCCGCCAGCTCGGCTGGGGGCACCTCCCGCTTGCGGGGGAGGACCGGCACACCCTGATGGACGCCATCCGCACCCGAGCCCACCAGGACCTCAACGACGAACCGCCCGCGCCGCGCGGCTGGCCGGAGTGGACACGCTCGGGGTCGATGAGCACATCTGGAAGCCGTCAGCCCGCCACCGCGACCGGGCGGTCACCTCCATCGTCGACCTGACCCGCGACCAGGACGGCCGGATCCACGCCCGCCTGCTCGACGTCACCCTCGGCCGCTCCGGGCCGGTTTACGCCGATTGGATCCGAGCCCAGACCCGCGAGTTCGTCGACGGCATCACCCACGCCTCACTCGACCCGTTCCGCGGCTACGCCAACGCCATCCGCACCGAGTTGCCCGACGACACCGTGACCGTCCTGGATGCCTTCCACGTCGTGAAGCTTGCCTCCACCGCGATGGACGAGGTCCGCCGCCGCGTCCAGCAGGCCACCCTGGGCCGGCGCGGGCACAAGAAGGACCCGCTCTACCGCATCAGGCGGCTGCTGAGCACGGCGCGGGAGAACCTCACCGACCGCGGCCGAGCCCGGCTCGAAGCCGCGCTGCAGGCCGGTGACCCCGGCTTGGAGGTGACCGTGGCCTGGCACGCCTACCAGGAGCTACGGTCGATGTTCCACGCTTCCACCCCGGCTGCGGGGCGAGCCACCGCGAAGCGGGTGCTCGATTCCTTCTACCGCTGCCCGATCCCGGAGATCGCTCGCCTTGGGCGGACGTTGCGGTCGTGGCGGGCGGAGGTGCTGGCCTACTTCGACACCGGCGGCATCAGCAACGGCGGCACCGAAGCCATCAACCTCATCATCGAGAAGACCCGCCGCCTGGCCCACGGCTTCCGCAACTTCGGCAACTACCGCATCCGCATCCTCCTCGCCGCTGACGGCACCCGACCCTGGCGACGACAACGACGCGGGTCAGGGTGAGCTACCCCCCCGCAGATCCGAAGAGCCGGTTTGGCTCTTCGGATCCGCGGGAAGGCGTGCCTGACCGCCGGCGGGTCGCCTTCGACTTCGCGGTCGTCGATGACGGAGTGCAGGCTGGGCACTGGCGTCAGCCGCAGGTCGTCGAGGAGCGAGCGGCTCCGCCGCTCGCGAGGCGAAAACACGAGCGCGCCCGTGGATCGGTGCCGCAGGATGGGCGCCGATGAGCAGCACGCGCGACAGTCCAGCGCTCCCCGGGGAACCCGCAGCCCTCGATCCCCGACTGCGCACCGCGATCGATGCCAGCGTCGGCTGGTGCGAGGACCTGTGCGCTCTGCACGGCGTGGGAGCCGTGATCTCACGGGGGTTGTGGAACGCCGCGGGCACGCCACCACCGCTGCACCCCGATGCCGTCGTGGTGGAGCCGGGGGTGACGGCCGAGCGGGTCGAGGAACGCCTCACCGACCGTGAACACGCCGGCGTCAAGGACAGCTTCGCCACCCTGGACCTGTCCAGCGCGGGCCTGCAGCTCCTGTTCTCCGCCACCTGGATCCACCGCCGCCCGGCGGCGGCACCGGTCCACGCCGCCGCCGCCGACGCTGGCGGCAACCGGTGGACGCTGGTGCGGACCGAGGAGCAGTTGGCGGAGTGGACCGCGCTGCACGACACCACCGCGGTCCTGCTCCCGGCGCTGCTGCAGCGCGGGCACTTCGCCGTCCTGGCCCGGGAGGTGGAGGGACGCATCGTCGCCGGAGCCGTCGCCCGCCTGGGCAGCGGCGCGGTCGACGTCTCCAACACCTACGCCGTCGAAGGCCACCGGCTGGACTGGACGGAACTCGCCGATGCCGTCGCGGCGCTGTTCCCCGCCCGCCCCCTGGTCGGGTACCAGCGCGGTGCGGACCTCCAAGCCGCCCTCGCCGGTGGCTTCGAGGCGGTCGGTGACCTGCGCGTGTGGATCCGTTGAACTCCGAGGGCCGTCGACAGCGGCTTCGGTCACTCGCCCGGCCACGACAGTCGCACGCACCCACCAGGCGAGCTCAGAAGCATCTACCGGTCATCCCGCGCCGCGGCGCGGTCCTGGTCAGCCAGTGATCTCCTCACCCCCCGCTGGGTCTCGGACGGTGACGAGCCTCGTCTTCGCCCACGCCGAGCAGCACACTGGACCGGTGACGACCCCGCAGTGCTCATGAAGGAGCACACCCACGGCGGCACCACCCAGCCAGCCCACCCCGCGCGGACAGACCCAGCAGCCACCAAGCGCCCCTGGCAGGGCCCACTGACCCTCAGCAGCGACTACGCCGCCGAAACACCCCTGTGGGACGAGAACGGCACCCTCCTGGGCGACCTGTCGGTACTGGGCATCAGCGAGCACCTGCAGCAGGCCCTCATCCGCTGGCAGCAGAACTTCGAACGGCACTTCCGCCCCACCTGCGCCTGGGACAGCCGCGAAGCCCGCACCGCCTACGCCGAGCAAGCCCCGCTGCTGCTGGAGCAACTGCGCCACGAACTACCGCAAGCACCTGTCGAGGTCGACCTGTGGCCGCTCGACGCAGCCGACGACCCGGCCCGCGGCTAGACGATCGACCGGTCCCAGAGCCGGTCTCACGCTCTTGGCGATGAGCAAGCGCTCCAGGGACGGTCAGCACACAGGCACGCCCTCTGGGGTGTCACTCCATCGCAGGCAGTGGCTCCCACCGCGCCGCACCCGCACGCACGTCGATCACCACCCGACCCAGCGGCTGCTCAGCGGCCTCCACGACGAAGTCCGGACCACCCCGGCCGGTCTCCTCACCAGGACGCCGATCCAGGTACGGAGTGAGCGTGAACACCACCTGACGGGCATCGTCGGGCAACGGGTAGGGCCCGTAGCTGCCCCGGGAGTACGGCTGCCCCAGTACGCCGGTGGTGCTGCCGCCGCCGATGTTCCCCGCCTCCTGCAC
Source organism: Kineococcus esterisolvens (assembly GCF_050871405.1). Taxonomy (NCBI): domain Bacteria; kingdom Bacillati; phylum Actinomycetota; class Actinomycetes; order Kineosporiales; family Kineosporiaceae; genus Kineococcus; species Kineococcus esterisolvens. The sequence continues at coordinate 1,806 of NZ_JBJLRI010000074.1, read as the reverse complement.
GTCCCACCGCAGGGGCGGAGCGACCTCGTACTCCACGTCGGCGAGAGGACTGACGAACCACTGCCCCGCGTCCGCGTCATCCTCATGGACGGGAGGGACGATCTCGTAGTCCAGGGACACCATCTGCCACGGACCACCCGCCTGGGCAGGTGGCCGGTTGCCCGCAGCGTCCGGCCAGCTGCCCTCGTCGCGCAGACCCCGCAGGTGCAGGTGGCGCCCAGTCACGACCTCCCCGCAGTCCACGTCGAAGCCCACCAGGAGCCCACCCTGCTCATCCCCGTTACCGCTCACGTCGTCTCCCACCGTCGAGCGGGCGCGTCCTCCACGCCCTCACCGACGAGGCTGATGGATCACCCACTCCAGCACATCAGGGATCACCCTGATCGCCCCCGGAGATCGAGCGAGGCGACGCATGTCCAGACGCTCGGTCATCCCGCTGGTGGCGCGGGCGCTCTCATGGCGCCGTCAGCGTGCTGTCTTAGGCCGGACCGTTGCGGGCGATGACGACGAGCTCTTGCCCGGGACGGTCCGGAGCCTCGCGGACGTCGACCACTTCCAGCCCCGCCCGTCGCACGTCGTCCTCGAGCTCCGCCTGCTCCCGGAACCGCAGAGTGGAGATGGAGGTCGACGTCACCGACCCTTCCCGGGCGTCGGGCAGGACGTAGGTCCAGCGGAAGGTCACCAACGCCTCCTCGACCACCAGCGTCTCCACGTAGCTGTGCACCGCACCGACCCCCTCCACGTGTGTGTCGCGTCCGGTCCGCGGCGCCGTCCACGCTTCCCAGGCCCGAGCCGACGGCCGGCGGGTCTCGAAGACCAGGTGCCCACCCGGGACCAAAGCGCTGCGGCAGGCGCTCAACGTCGACGCCCACGCCTCGGGCTCGATGATCAACTGAGCGGTGTTGGCCGTCATCGTCACCAGGTCCCGGTCATCCACCTGCACCGACGGCGCGTCTCCCACCAGCCACCGCACCTGCTGCGCGCCCGGCTTGGCCTGAGCCACCTGCACCGAGGCCCCTGCCGGGTCCACCCCGATGACGTCGTACCCGCGCCCGGCCAGCAGCAGCGCGAAGGTTCCGGTGCCGCACCCGACATCCAGGGCCCGCTGTGCCTGCAGCTCCTGGGCCACAGCGAGGTAGGCAGCCAGGTCACCACGGTCGCCATCGAGGGCGTCGTACAGGCACGCCAGTCGAGGGTCGCGGAACTCCTCATCGCTCACCGACGGCATCCGATCATGACATGCATGCGCGAGCTACAGGTTTGCTCGCGCACCCCGTGACCTCGCGGTCATCCCGCGACCAGGACGTCGTTGACCGCACGGATCTGTCGATGTCCGGACCTCACGAGACCGCCGAGGGTGATGCACGAGTCACCTTGGCGACGGCATCCTGACGAGGTGACCGATCGCCACCCGGACCTGGCCGACGACGCCAAGGTTTCGCTGTTGGCCGCCGGCATCGGTGGCGGCCTACTGGTGGTCGCCGTGCCCGTCTTCTTCTCAGCCGTCATGTGGCCGGTCTTCGACCCTGGCGCGGTCCCCGCTGCCGTCCTGATGGCGATGGCAGCTGTGGCCACCTGCACCCCGGTGGCGGTGACGGCCGTCATCGCCGCACGCCAGCGCACCGCTGTTGCTGCTCAGCGTGCTGGGGCAGCGCTGAGCCGGCACTGACCCACCGCACCACCAGGATCAGACCGCCCGGTCATCCCGCGGTCCGGGGGGGGGGGGGGGGGGGGGGGGGGGGGGGGGGGGGGGGGGGGGGGGGGGGGGGGGGCGGGGGGGCGGCGGGGCGGGTGATGTGCAGGGGG
>NZ_JBJLRI010000073.1:0-20525 GCF_050871405.1 Kineococcus esterisolvens | reverse complement strand
CTGCCGGTCGGGGCCCTCGTGCGTGCGGGCACACCCGCCAGGTTCAGCGTGCCCCGGCGGTGGGGGACCCGGCGGCGGGGGAGGCGGGGGGGTCCTCGTGCGTCGGCACGCCCCCGCCCGAACCGCCGGGCACGCGCACCACCCCGGGGGCGGGGCCCGTGCTGGCGCGCACGACGAGCTGCGGACTGACCGGTCCCAGCTCCACGACCCGCCGCGCCAGCCGGCCCAGCAGCACCTGGACGCACCTGCGGCCGATCTCGGTGAAGTCCTGGTGCACCGTCGTCAGCGGCGGGTTGAGGTAGGCGGCCTCGGGAACGTCGTCGAACCCGACGACGCTGACGTCGCCGGGCACCGACAACCCCCTCTCGGTGACGGCCCGGACCACTCCGATCGCCATGTGGTCGTTGCCGCAGAAGACGGCGCTCGCGCCGGCGGCGACCACCTCCCGCCCGGCGCGGTAGCCCGAGGCCGCCGTCCAGTCGCCCCGCACCGGGCGGGGGACCACGCGCATGGCCTCCACCAGTGCCGTGCGCCAGCCGGTCGAGCGCGCTCGCGCCTCGGCCCAGTCCACCGGCCCCCCGACGTGGTGCACGGTGGCGTGCCCCAGCGACAGCAGGTGCTCGGTCACGGCCCGCGCCGCGGCCACCTCGCTCCAGTACGCGTCCGGCACCCCTGCGCCGTCCAGGCCCGGTGCCTGCACGCACGGGAAGGTCACGTCGGTGGCCGCGACCGCTGCCTGCGAGGCGTCCTCGGGCACCACGGCGATGGCGCCGTCGACGGCTTGCCCCCGCAGCTCCTGGAACGCCTCCTCGACCGTCGTCGGCAGCAGGTCGCTGACCATGACCACCGTCACGGAGTACCCGGCGGCCCGCGCGGCCTCCTGCACCCCGACCAGCGTCAGCGCGGGGCCGTACAGGGAGGTGCTGGCCGCGACCACGCCGATGCGGTGGGAGCGTCGTGTCACCAGGGCCCGCGCCGCCGCGTTGGGCTGGTAGCCCAGTTCGGCGATCGCCTGCTCGACGCGCTCGCGCGTGCGCCGGGCCACGGAGCCGGAGCCCCGAACGACCCGTGACACGGTCTGCTGGGAGACGCCGGCGAGTTCGGCGACGTCCGCGAGCACCGGCGTGCGCGGCCCCTCGCCCGGCGGCGGCGCCGGGTCCGCGGGAGGGCTCATCTGCGTTTCCTGCCTGTGGCCGTGCGGGGCACGGGGGAGTGGAGGGGAGACCGGGGCGGACCCCGGTACGTCCACGTGCTGGGGCCGGGTGCGTCGGGTGCGCGTCCTCCGGAGGCGTCAGGGTAACCCAGCGACGACGCTGCGCGCCCGCCTCCGACGTGTTCCGGCGGGGCACTGCTCCTGTCGGGCGAACGGCTTGACGCTGCAGACTGCTAACGTTAACAATGTTCGACGTCCAACCGTCTGCTGCTGTTGAACGGGACGAGGAAGCCCGCTCGAGCAGGCGGTCACAGCGCCAGCTGCTGGCGCCCCCACACCACTGTCGAGGGCCACCCGTGTCCCGACGCTCACGAGGTACAGAGGAGTTCCGCCGTGATCACTCGTCGCTACTTGGCGGCTTTCGCCGCCGGTCTGGCCCTGACCGTCTCCGCCTGCGGCGGTGGGGGAGCCGGTTCCGGTGACTCCGGCTCCGACGGCGCCGCCGAAGGCGACGTCACCGTCGGCGTCTCGATGCCGACCCAGACCTCCGAGCGGTGGATCGCCGACGGCAACAACGTCAAGGCTGGTCTGCGGGACGCCGGCTACGAGGTCGAGCTGCAGTACGCCAACGACGACATCCCCACCCAGTCGCAGCAGATCGACCAGATGATCACCCAGGGTGTCGACCTGCTCATCGTCGCCGCCATCGACGGCACCGCTCTGAGCAGCCAGCTCGCCGCTGCCAAGGCCGCCGGCATCGAGGTCATCTCCTACGACCGCCTCATCCGCGGCAGCGGGGACGTGGACTTCTACGTCTCCTTCGACAACTACAACGTCGGTGTGCAGCAGGGCACCTCCCTGCTGACCGGCCTGGGCCTGCTCAATCCGGACGGTTCCCCGGGCACCGCCACCGGCCCCTTCAACGTCGAGCTGTTCGCCGGTTCGCTGGACGACAACAACGCGCAGTTCTTCTGGAACGGCGCGATGGACACCATCCAGCCGTTCATCGACTCCGGCCAGGTCGTCGTGAAGTCCGGTCAGACCTCCATCGACCAGGCTGCGATCCTGCGCTGGCAGCAGGAGACCGCTCAGCGGCGCATGGAGGACCTGCTGACCTCCGCCTACAACGACGGCAGCAAGGTCGAGGGTGTCCTGTCGCCCTACGACGGCATCTCCCGCGGCATCATCACCGCCCTGCAGAACGCCGGCTACGGCAGCGCCGAGAAGCCCATGCCGATCATCACCGGCCAGGACGCCGAGATCGCCTCCGTCAAGCTCATCAACGACGGCGTGCAGTACTCGACCATCTTCAAGGACACCCGCGAGCTCGCCGAACAGGCCGTGACCGCCGCCGAGGCGATGGTTGCCGGCGAGGAGCCCGAGGCGAACGACACCACCACCTACGACAACGGTGTGAAGGTCGTCCCGGCGTACCTGCTCGAGTCCCAGATCATCACGAAGGACAACATCGTCTCCGCCCTGGTGGACACCGAGTACTACAGCCAGGCCGAGGTCGACACCGGCCAGGCCGGCTGACCCTCCGAAAGCCCACTGCGGGAACGTCCCCACCGCTGTCCGCGGCGGGGACGTTCCCGCGGAACCCCCCGAAACCACCACGGCGGGCGCCGCTGCGCCCGCACGGTTCCCGAGCGAGGACGACGGCGCGCCGATGACCGACAACATCCTGGAAATGCGTTCCATCACCAAGACCTTCCCCGGTGTGAAGGCGCTGTCCGACGTCTCCCTGACGGTCCGGCGCGGTGAGGTCCACGCCATCTGCGGCGAGAACGGTGCAGGCAAGTCCACCCTGATGAAGGTCCTCTCGGGGGTGTACCCCTACGGCACCTACGAGGGTGAGATCCACTTCGACGGGCAGCTCTCGCGCTTCAGCGGCATCACCGACAGCGAGAAGGCCGGCATCGCCATCATCCACCAGGAGCTGGCGCTGGTGCCGTACCTTTCGATCGCCGAGAACCTCTTCCTCGGGAACGAGATCAAGGGACGCAGCGGGCTCATCGACTGGCACCGCACGAACGGCGAAGCTTCGAAGCTGCTGGCTCGTGTCGGGCTCCACGAGAACCCCATCACCCCGATCGGCCAGCTCGGCGTCGGCAAGCAGCAGCTGGTGGAGATCGCCAAGGCCCTGAGCAAGGACGTCAAGCTGCTCATCCTCGACGAGCCCACCGCCGCGCTGAACGACAACGACTCCGAGCACCTCCTCGGCCTGCTGCGGCAACTGCGCGCCGAGGGCATGACCAGCATCATGATCTCTCACAAGCTGAACGAGATCGAGTCCATCTCGGACTCGGTGACCATCATCCGTGACGGCCAGACGATCGAGACGCTCGACATGCGCGCCGACGCCGTGACCGAGGACCGCATCATCCGCGGCATGGTCGGCCGTGACCTGGACAGCCGCTACCCCGAGCGCGAGTCGCACCCCGGTGAGGAGGTCTTCCGCATCGAGGGCTGGACGGTGGGGCACCCCACCCAGGACCGCCGCGTCGTGGACGGCGCCGACCTGTCGGTGCGTGCGGGGGAGGTGATCGGCATCGCGGGCCTGATGGGTGCAGGCCGCACCGAGCTGGCGATGAGCGTCTTCGGTCGCTCCTACGGCCGCTACATCAGCGGGCAGATGTACATGCACGGCAAGCCGATCGAGGCGCGCTCGGTGCGCGAGGCCATCAAGCACGGCATCGCCTACGCGACCGAGGACCGCAAGAAGTACGGCCTGAACCTCATCGACGACATCAAGCGCAACATCTCCGCCGCCGCGCTGGGCAAGCTGGCCACCGGAGGTTTCGTGAACTCCCACGAGGAGATCCGCGTCGCCGAGGACAGCAAGCGCAGCATGAACATCAAGGCTCCGACCGTCATGGCCGTCACCGGGAAGCTGTCCGGCGGGAACCAGCAGAAGGTCGTGCTGTCGAAGTGGATCTACTCGGACCCGGAGGTCCTGATCCTCGACGAGCCGACCCGCGGAATCGACGTCGGCGCCAAGTACGAGATCTACACGATCATCAACCGCCTCGTGGCGGCCGGCAAGGCGGTCATCGTGATCTCCTCCGAGCTGCCCGAACTGCTGGGCATCTGCGACCGCATCTACACGCTCGCGGCCGGCCGCATCACCGGCCAGCTGCCGACGTCCGAGGCGACGCAGGAGAACCTCATGAGCCTCATGACCAAGGACCGCGCGCCGGCTCGGGCCGGCGCCGGCACACCCCGCAACGACGACGACCAGGAGCACTCCGCATGAGCGGTACCGGCGACCTCCTCAAGAAGGGCGCGGCCCCCGGCAGCAGGCCCCCGCAGACCCCGGGGCCGCGCACCGGCACCGCCAACCCCTTCAGGGCCATCACGGACAACCTGCGCGAGAGCGGCATCTACATCGCTTTCGTCGTCGTGGTGCTGCTGTTCGCCTTCCTCACGGACGGGCTGTCCCTGAGCCCGGGCAACATCACCAACATCATCCTGCAGTACTCCTACGTGCTGGTCCTGGCGATCGGCATGGTCATCGTCATCGTCGCCGGGCACATCGACCTCTCCGTCGGGTCGGTGGTGGCGCTGACGGGTGCCGTGTCGGCGCAACTGGTCATCGGTTCGGGCCGGCCGTGGTGGGTGGGTGTCCTGGCCGCCCTGGCCGTCGGTATCGCCATCGGCGCCTGGCAGGGGTTCTGGGTCGCCTTCGTCGGCATCCCCGCGTTCATCGTCACGCTGGCCGGCATGCTGCTGTTCCGCGGCTTGACGTACTACGTGCTGGACAACGTCTCCCTCTCGCCCTTCCCCGGGGAGTACAACCAGATCGCCACCGGGTTCCTCAACGGACTGCTCGGCGGTTACGGGTACGACGCGTTCACGCTGCTGATCGGTGCGCTGGCCGTCGCCGGGTACGCCGTCAGCCAGATCCGCAACCGTGTGGCGCGTGTGCGCTACCAGCAGACCGTGGACGCCGTGCCGGTGTTCGTCCTGAAGATCGTCGCCGTTGCGGCCGTGGTCATGGCCTTCGCCTGGCAGCTGGCGAACAGCCGCGGCATGCCGATCGTGCTCATCATCCTCGCCGTCCTCATCCTGACGTACTCGCTCATCATGAAGTCGTCGGTGTTCGGCCGCCAGGTGTACGCGATCGGCGGCAACCTTGCTGCCGCTCAGCTGTCCGGTGTGAACGTCCGGAAGGTCAACTTTTGGATCTTCGTCAACATGGGGTTCCTCGCCGCGATCGCCGGTGTCATCTTCTCCTCGCGCTCCAACGGCGCTCAGCCCGGCGCGGGTAACAGCTTCGAGCTGGACGCCATCGCCGCAGCCTTCATCGGCGGTGCTGCTGTCACCGGCGGCGTCGGCAAGGTCACCGGCGCGATGATCGGTGGTCTGCTCGTCGGTGTGATCTCCAACGGCATGCAGCTGCTCGGTGTCGAGCAGTCCTTGCAGCAGGTCATCAAGGGCCTGGTCCTGCTGCTGGCGGTCGCGTTCGACGTCTACAACAAGCGCCGGGGTGGCGTGCGCTGACGCTTCGTCACTGATCGGCAGGTGGTGGGGCCCGACCCGGAGGATCCGGTCGGGCCCCACCGTTCGTTGTGCATCAACAGATGGTGGTGCACGTACAGGTCAACACTCTGCCGGCACGCAGACACCACCCTCCTTCGCGTTGGCGAGACCGACGGTCTCCGCGTCGCCGTTGTCGGTGTCGCAGCGGTGCCAGGCGTCGAGCACCTGTTCGGCGATGACCCGGCCGGCGGCAGGGGTCGTCAGTGCGCCGCCGTCAGAAGGAGGCGACGTCTGCGAGCCGGTACAGCATCTCCCGGCGTGAGGCGCCCTGGTGGTGACGCACACCGCGGGCGTCGTGCCGCTCGAAGTCGAACCGAGCTCGAGCCGGGCCGGCTGCGGAACCGAGCCGGGTGGTGCGCGCTTTCGACCAGGTGGGCGACCACGTCGTGCACGCTCCAGTCCCCGCACCGCGACGGCTGCTGCCGCTGCGCGTCGTCGAGGTGCGTCAGGTCCTCGATCGGCGCTGCGCGCTCAGCGTGCACCAGCGGCCAGACGTCGTCCACCGTCCCTCCTTCGTTCAGCCGCAGCGCCCACGGTGCCGAGCGCGGTGATCGGCGCGAGGCTCAGCGGAACTCCCGATCAGCGGTCGCAGGACGTGCGCCTGCGAGCGACAAGCGCCCGCTGGCGAGGAGTGCTGGAGGATCGCGGCCCCGCCGAGGTGGCCACCTCCCGGCCCGGGGCCGACCTGTCGGGGAGCACGCACCGACGTGCTCAGCGACCGGCTCAGCGAGCTCGAGGGCACCGGCCACGGCGCCGACCCGGAGCCCGTCGTCACCGCCCTGGGGCGGTGGGCCCTGCCGCGTCGACGAGCGGAACCCGCACGCTCGACTCGTCGGCGGAGCGATCGCCCACGAACCTGGCGACCCCTCCCTCTTCCTGCCCGAGGATCACGACCGGAACGGGGGTGCGCAGGGTGGCGGTGTGGACGACGGGGGCAGGTTCTTCCGGTCGCCCGACGGCATCGACGGGCCGTGTGATCAACCGCTCATCGCGCCACGGTGATGACCGTGGAGTCGATGGGGTGGGCGGTGAGCTCTCCGGCCCGACGGGGGCTGGCTAGGGTCGGCACGTGCACGCGGTCGACGTCGGTACCGGAACGCCCCTGTTCCTCCTGCACGGCTTCGGGGTCGACCACCGGCTCCTGCTTCCCCTGGACCCCGTCATCGGAGCTGCCGACGGGTGGCGGCGCATCTACCTCGACCTGCCCGGCACCACAGGAACCCCGATCGGTGAGGTCGCTTCCACGCGCGACGTCGTCGACGCGGTCGAGCGGGAGATCGCCGAGCGCATCGGAGACGAGCCCTTCGCCGTCCTCGGCAACTCCTTCGGGGCGATGGTCGCCCGCCAGGTCGCTCACGACCTGCGTCCCCGGGTCCTGGGTCTGGCCACCCTGGCCGGGGTCTTCGTCGCCGAACACGCACGACGTGTCGTGCCGCCGCAGACGGTGTTGCGCACCGATCCCCGGGCTTCGGCCACCGCTGGGGCGGCGGCTGAGGACTACGCCGAGATGGCCGTGGTGCAGAGCGTGGAGAGCGCACGAGCCTTCCTCGAGCACGTCCAGCCGGGCCTGGACGCAGCCGATGAGGAGGGGTTGGCGCGCATCGCCACCCGTTACGCGCTGGAGCAGGAGCCGGAGGACGCCGATCCGGAGCCGTTCACCCAGCCCTGCTTGATGATCAGCGCCCGGCACGACCAGGTCGTCGGGTACGAGGACGCCTGGGCCCGTCGGGAGCACTACCCCCGGGGGGTGAGTCCCACCGAGTGGTGTAACTGAGGGTCGCCTTCCCCGCCGTGGCCGGTGTGTCGCACCGGCAGCAGGGAGGGCCACCGCGTGAAGCTCTGCGAGTACCCGCCAAGGAACTCGTAGAAGGAGATCAACGCGATGACCCTCGAGCACCAGTCTGCCCTGTCCGCGGTGGCTGAGGCGCTCAGCAGCGCCGACGATGGCGACCTGATGCGCCGGATCCTGCAAGGAGCCCTGCAGGCGTTGGTCGAGGCCGAAGCCGAGGCCCACATCGGCGCAGCCCGGCACGAGCGCACCGCTGAGCGCACCACCTGGCGCAACGGCGTCCGCGAGAAGTTGGTGGCCACCACCGCCGGCGACCTCACCGTGAAGATCCCCAAAACGCGGACCGGGTCGTTCTTCCCCACTCTGCTGCACCCACGCCGGCGCATAGACCGGGCCCTGCACGCCGTCGTCATGGAGGCGTACGTGCACGGCGTCTCCACGAGGAAGGTCGACGATCTGGTCGAGGCCCTGGGGGTCGCCTCCGGCATCTCCAAGTCGGAGGTGTCGCGCATCTGCGCCGACCTGGACACCGAGGTCGCCGCCTTCACCTCCCGCCCGCTGGACACCCAGGCCACCCCCTACGTGTTCTTGGACGCGACCTACTGCAAGGCCCGCGTCCGCGGCCGGGTCGTCTCCCAAGCCGTCGTCATCGCCACCGGAGTCACCGCCGACGGACACCGGGAAGTCCTCGGCTGCAACGTCGGCAACGCCGAGACCCTCGACTTCTGGAAGCAGTTCCCAGCGGCCTGCGCGATCGCGGCCTGCGCGGGGTCCAGTTGGTCATCTCCGACCAGCACCGCGGGCTGGTTTCCGCGATCGAGCAGACGATGGCCGGCACCGCCTGGCAGAGGTGCCGGGTCCACTTCATGCGCAACGTGCTGGCGAAGGTCTCCAAGAGCCAGGTCGAGGCAGTCGCGGCGATGGTCCGCACCATCTTCGCCCAGCCCTCCCCGACGCTGGTCAGCGAGCAGGTGAGCGTCGTCGCCGACACGTTGCGAGGGCAGTTCCCCGCCGTCGCGGACATGCTCGACGAGGCCGGCCCGGACCTGACCGCGTTCGCGGTCTTCCCCGAAGCGCACTGGCGCAAGATCTGGTCGACGAACCCCATCGAGCGGTTGAATCGGGAGGTCAAACGCCGCACGGACGTGGTCGGGATCTTCCCCAACCCGGCTGCGGTGCTGCGCTTGGCCGGTTGCGTGCTGATCGAGGCGCACGATGAGTGGGCCGTCACCGGCCGCCGTTACCTCTCCGAGGCGTCGATGGCGCTGCTGACCCCGCCGGAGCCGACCAGCCTGCCCATCCGCAGCACCGACACGGACATCACCCTCGACAGCCTGACCGCCCGCACGGCATAGTCCGAACCGCAGCGCTTCACGCGACCGCAGTTACACCACTCCACGGGACGTCATCCCCCCGGGGTACGTTCGTCGTACTGGATGCCGCAGGGCACAACGTGCACCTCGACCAGTCGGTGCTGACCGCCGCACTGATCGAGGAGTGGCTGCAACGGGTGCGCGCCGCCACCGGGTGAGTCGCGGTGTCGGCGCAGGGCGACGGGCATGGACGGGCGCAGCTACCGCGCGCAGGTCGACGGACGAGGACGGTCGTGGACGCCACGGACGGCGCTGTTCGCGGACATGCACTCCTCGGCCTCACACGGCGAGGCGCAGGCTCGACTGCTGCCCCAACGTCCGGGACCCCGGGGCTTCGGCCACGCGCACGGACGGGACGGGGCGGGCGCGCCACTGAGGCGGCCCTGCACACAGGGCGTGTTCGGTGGCCGCCGCTGCCACCGAGCGGGCCAGGCCCGCACCGCGGACGGTGGGGTGGGTCAGTACGCACAGCTGTGCGACAGTGCTGGGTCAGTGCTCGTGACCGGCCACGGCCAGCACCTCGCCGGCAGCGCCTTCACCGGTGGGGACGAGGACCGGTGAGGTGATGGTGTCCACACCGGCTTCGGCGAGATCGCTCTCGGGGCAGGCAGTCACCAGTTCCGGGACGGACGAGTCGTCGGCGGTGGTGGTGCGCACGGTCTCCACGAACGGGTCGTGGGGCACTGGACCCCCCCATCGGGGGATCGTCGCCCACCTGCGGCCCTGAACTCGGCGTGACAGCGGCACGTGCGAGCACTGCCCGGCGTGTGCAGTGCTCCCGGCCGGCGCGCTGGTCCTCAGGCGACTCGCACGGCCAGCCCGCCGCTCGGCCGGCCGCCGCTGGGTGTCGGTACCCCGCCGCAGGCCTCGACGGCTCGGGCGCCGTCCTCGCCGAGGGCTTCTTCCAAGTCGGGCAGGGCGTGGGCGTTGAGGCTGATTCCGGCGCCCGGGGGGACGCGGGTCCCGTCGGGCTGGACGACTTCCTGGTTCTGCTCGTCCCAGGTGGTGCCTTCGCTCCACACCAGGACGCTGTCCTCCGAGCGCAGGCAGCCCTCGTCCAAGGTGACGGTGGCGCCCACGGCTTCCAGGGTGCTGTCGAAGGTGCCGGTGACGGTGATGACGGGCCCGTCGATGTCCGAGCCGGAGCAGGCTGGCAGCGCCAGGAGCGCGGAGAGCGCGGCAGCGAGGGGGATCACGAGTCGGCGCCGCACGCGACGAGTATCGCGAGCCTTCCGGGAGTCGGCAACCCCCGAGGGTCAAGAGGTCGGTCGAGTGCGGTCGCCGCCCAGCTGGGTCGTTTCGGAGGCGTCCGCTCGTGAGATGACGGTCGCGCCCGGACGGCGGCTACTCGTTCACTGGACCCCCGGCTCAGGCCCGGCCGGGCTGATGTCGAGGTGCCCGGCGTGGTGCTCCGATCGCGGCTGTCCACCCACCTTGAGGGTGTGCCTCTGTCATGGCGTGCGAAGCGTCGGGCACCGCTGGCGGGGAGTGGCTCAAGAGAGGCTTGTGTCCATCCCGAAGTAGCACCGCCCACCCCGCTGAGGACCTGGAACCTCGTCTGTCAAGGCCCGGGTTCGATGGAAGGCGAGAGGCACCAAGGCCTTCATCGAACCCGGGCCTTGACAGGCTCCTGGCGGCCAGATTTCGGTTCGCGGGCCGGGCCGGTGCTGGGGAGACTCCAGGGCTTGGGCTTGGGCTTGGGCTTGGGCTTGGGCTTGGGCTTGGGTTGAGTCGGGTGTCGGGTCAGCTGGTGGGGCCGACGGGGTAGCGGCTGGTGATGGCGATGCGGTTGTAGGCGTTGATGACGATCGTCACCCACGCCACCGCAGCGATCTCGGCTTCGGTGAAGACCTCGGCGACCTGGCCGTAGACCTCGTCGGGCACCTGCCCGTCGGCGACCAGCGTGACCGCCTCGGCCAGGCGCAGCGCGGCCCGCTCGCGAGCGCTGAACCAGTCGGTCTCCTCCCACGCGGGCAACACCGCCAGGCGGGTGGGGTCCTCACCGATGACGACGGCCTCGCGGGTGTGCAACTGCAGGCAGAAGGCGCAGCCGTTGATCTGCGACACGCGGATCTTGACCAGCTCCATCAAGGCTGCTTCGAGTCCGGCGGATGCGGCGTGCTGGCGGACCTCGCTGTCCAGGGCGGCCATCGTCTTGTAGACCGCCGGTGCTCCCTTGCCGATGTTCACGCGTGGTGTGTGGACGCACCCGAGGCTAGTCACCATGATCGCGCCCGGAGGGCGGGATGAGCGTGCGTGCCGGCGAGATCGGCGATCACTCAGGGAGGAGCCTGCGGGCCTGCTGCAGTGCGGCGATGGCTGCGTCGATCAGCTCCACCGTGCTGGCCCCTGGGCCACCGGTACCGACAGAGCTGCCGCCGGAGGCGAGGTCGTGGACGGTGACCGTCGCGGTGCCCAGTACCGGCGGCTGGGCGTTGTCGGCGAGCTCGTTCAGTCGTCGTGGGCAGGTGGGGTCCTCAAGGGAGGAGGCGTGCATTCCGGCCCCGAGGCTGCTCGTGGCTCCACTTCGCTGACTGAAGCGTTCGATGTCTCGCTCGTCGGTGGGGTGCGCCCCCGGAGCGCCGTGAGCGCGCACCGGTGTCAGCGCCTGCCGCTGTGAACCGTGCTCAGCGGATGACCTGGGCGTCCTGACCCAGCTCACGCAGCAGCACGGGCAGGTGCCGTTCCGAGGGGCGCACCAGGTGGAGGGTGCGAGCCGTCTGCAGCAGCGGCAGGTCACTGACGCTGTCGGAGTAGGCGTGGTCCACGGGCAGGTCGGTGCCTGCGTCCTGCAGGGCCTGCACCTCCTGGTGGCTGCGGGCAGGTACCGCGTGCGGCAGGCGCCAGCGGTGGGTGGTGAAGCTGCCGGCGACGACCTCGACGTCCTGCAGGCCTGACGCCCGGCAGACCTCGCGCGCCAAGGGCTCGGCGCAGGCGGTGGCGATGACGACCCGGTCCTCGGCGACCAGGGTGTCGTCCAGCTCGAGGACCACGCACGGCTGCTGAGGCACCTGGCGACCCTGGAGGGCGGCCGAGCAGCCACTCGCAGATCGACACGACCTCACGACCCCGAACAGCCAGGATCGTGTCCGGAGGGCGCCATGACCGCGTGCGCGGTCGCGGGCGTGAGCAAGCGCTCGCGTGCAGGTGCGGACTCTCTCGCGTGCAGGTGCGGACTCTCTCGCGTGGGGAGGGCGGATTTCGAGGGCGCCGTCGACGGCGACGCCGGCCGGGAGCGTGTTGCGCGCTCCGCAGACGTGCACGAGGTCCGCTCCGAGGAGCGGTGCCGGTGCGATGCGGCCCAGTTCGTCGAAGAGGGGGAGGCGGCGGCGCAGCAGCAGGCGGGGTAGCCGCTGAGGCGGCACGTCAGTCCCAGGTGCCTGTGTGGCCGCGAGCCGCTGAGCGCCACCGCCGAAACGACTGGCCCCGGCAGCCCAGGCGTGCTCGTTGTGGTGCACGTCGTGCATCGGCTGCACGTGGGGGTCGGCATCGACCGGGTGTGGCACCAGGGGCCGGCCGCGGCCGGTGGTGTCGATGCTGTCGGCGGGCAGGAACACCTGCGCTGCGCCGGTGGGGAGCAAGCGCAGGGCTTCCACGGGTGCGTGCACCACGGCCCCCACGAGCCCCGTTCGGCGGCCGGCAGCAGCGCGCCATCGGCGGCGGCGGTGGAGGTGCCCTCGTGACCGTTGACGGGGGTGGGAGCCGTGACGTGTCCGTCGCCCGGGTCCAGGCGCTCCACCTGCGGGGCTCGCTCCTGCGGTACGGCGTGCGGGCGCACGCTGAGCACGTCGGGCAGGGACGCGTCACGGGGCGGGCGCAGTCAGCGGGGTGCGTACACCACCCGCCAGGCGTCCGGGTGCGGCCGCAGGTGCCACGGCTGGTCCCGCACGCGCACGTACAGGACCTGCTCATCAGCCTGCACCCCGGTGACGGGCCGGTCGACCTCGGTGCGGCGCGCTGCACCGGTGGTACCCACCCGCGCGAGGTGATCGTGGGGCAAGCCCCAGGTGGGGCGGGCATCGGGGGAGAAGACGACCTCGTCCGTGCGGTACCGCGGTGCGCAGCACGCTGCACCCGGTGTGCACGTGGCCAGGTGCAGCCTGCCCACCTCGGTGGTGACGACGGCTCCATCGTCGCTCAGCCGCACCACGGGACCTGTGGGGTGCTGCTGCACCCGCACGGATCGCTCATCGTTCAGCGGCAACAACGACGTCGGGCCCTTCTCGACATCGCTCGCCGGGGGTGGTGGTGGCACGTGCGGCGTGCATCATCGGACCCGCGGAGGTGACGGACGAGGTGCGAAGCCCCCGGGCCGCGGGCTACCCGCGCAGCACGATGGTCACGAGCCCCGCACGACCCCGAGTCGGCGGTGGTGATGCGGATGTTCGTCATTGACCGTGATCCCCGATCATCACGGGTAGATGGAGGTCCATGCATCCCGGTGCTCGAACCGCGAAGACGAGGAGCTCCTAGAGTCTGCACGTGCTGCGCGTAGGACTGACCGGGGGCATCGGAGCAGGGAAGTCGACAGCTGCTCGTCGTCTCGAGGAACTGGGCGCCGTGCTCGTGGACGCCGATGCCATCGCGCGCGAGGTGGTCGCTCCCGGCACCCCGGGACTGGCGGCGGTCGTCGAGCGCTTCGGCGTCGGTGTGCTCACCCCGGAAGGGAGTCTGGACAGACAGGCTCTGGGGCGGGTGGTCTTCGGTGACCCTGCGCAACGGCGGCGGCTCAACGAGGTGGTGCACCCGTTGGTGGCGCGCCGACGGGCGGAGCTCTCGGAAGCCGCACCACCTGGATCGATCATCGTGGAGGACGTGCCGCTCCTGGTGGAGAACGGCATGGGCGCGGAGTACCACCTCGTCGCCGTGGTGCACGCTCCCGTCGCGGAGCGTCGGCGAAGGCTGGTGTCCGATCGCGGCATGGCACCGCAGGACGCCGACGCCCGCATCGCCGCGCAGGCCGATGATCGCGAGCGCCTCTCCGCCGCCGACGCCGTTCTGGACAACGCCGGATCCCCGCAGGAGCTCCTGGCGCAGGTGGACTCGCTGTGGCGCGAGCGGCTGGTGCCCTTCGCGGACAACCTGCGGAGCGGCCGCCGGGTCCACGGGCCACCCCTGGCTCTGCTGCCCCACCAGGATCGGTGGGCGGGGGAGGCGGCGCGCGCGCTGGCCCGCGTCGTGCGCGCCGCGGGTGGCGCGGCCCGCGGTGCCGAGCACGTCGGGTCCACGGCCGTGCCCGGCCTCGCCGCGAAGGACGTCCTCGACCTGCAGCTGTCGGTGCCGTCCCTGCGAGCGGCCGACGCGGTGGCGAGCGACCTCGCGGCGGCGGGCTTCCCGCGCGCGCCGGGCGAGTGGTGGGACGCGCCGAAGCCGCCCGAGCCCGACCCGTCCCGGTGGCGCAAGCGCTTGCACGGCGGTGCCGACCCGGCTCGCCCGGTGCACCTGCACGTGCGGGTGCACGGCTCGCCCGGGTGGCGGTGGGCGCTGCTCTTCCGGGACTGGCTGCGCGCGGACGCCGCCGCGAGGGATCACTACGCCGACGTGAAGCGTGAGCTGGCGGAGCGGTGCGCCGACGCCGCGCAGTACGCCGAGGCGAAGGAGCCGTGGTTCACCGCAGTGGCGCACGAGCGGGCCGAACGGTGGGCCGAGGGAGCGGGGTGGCGCCCGCCCGCGGGGTGATGCGCCGTCTCCGTCCGCCCTGAGCGTGAGCGCGGGCTCGTGTCGCAGGGCCGACCTACAGTGGCCCCATGCGGCCCACGACAGACATCCAGCGGCGGGTGGCCCCCTTCGAGGTGGTCTCCGACTTCGCTCCGTCCGGCGACCAGCCGGCGGCCATCGCGGAGCTGGCCCGGCGCGTGAAGGCCGGGGAGAAGGACGTCGTGCTGCTGGGAGCGACGGGCACGGGCAAGTCGGCGACGACGGCGTGGCTCATCGAGCAGGTGCAGCGCCCCACGTTGGTGATGGCGCCCAACAAGACGCTCGCGGCGCAGCTGGCCAACGAGTTCCGCGAGCTGCTGCCGAACAACGCCGTGGAGTACTTCGTCTCGTACTACGACTACTACCAGCCCGAGGCCTACGTGCCGCAGTCGGACACGTACATCGAGAAGGACTCCTCCATCAACGACGAGGTGGAGCGGTTGCGGCACTCGGCCACCAACTCGTTGCTGACCCGCCGCGACGTCGTCGTGGTCGCCACGGTGTCGTGCATCTACGGCCTGGGCACTCCGCAGGAGTACGTGGACCGCATGGTGACCTTGCAGGTGGGCGAGTCGATGGACCGCGACGAGCTGCTGCGGCGGTTCGTGGGCATGCAGTACACGCGCAACGACATGGCCTTCACCCGCGGCACCTTCCGGGTGCGCGGGGACACGGTGGAGATCATCCCGCAGTACGAGGAGCACGCGATCCGCGTGGAGTTCTTCGGCGACGAGATCGACAAGCTGTACACGCTCAACCCGCTGACCGGGGAAGTGCTGCGCGAGGAGGAGCTGGTGTACGTCTTCCCCGCGTCGCACTACGTGGCCGGCCCCGAGCGCCTCGAGCGCGCCATCGGCAGCATCGAGGCGGAGCTGGCCGGGCGGCTGGCGGAGCTGGAGCAGCAGGGCAAGCTGCTGGAGGCACAGCGGCTGCGGATGCGCACCACGTACGACATCGAGATGCTGCGGCAGGTGGGCAGCTGCTCAGGAGTGGAGAACTACTCCCGCCACATGGACGGCCGCGAGCCGGGGTCGGCGTCCAACACGCTGCTGGACTACTTCCCCGAGGACTTCCTGCTGGTCATCGACGAGTCCCACGTGACGGTGCCGCAGATCGGCGCCATGTACGAGGGCGACGCCTCCCGCAAGCGCACCCTCGTCGACTTCGGCTTCCGGCTGCCCAGCGCCATGGACAACCGCCCCCTGCGGTGGGAGGAGTTCCTGGACCGCGTGGGGCAGACGGTGTACCTGTCGGCCACGCCGGGGTCGTACGAGCTGTCCCGCGGCGACGGGGTGGTGGAGCAGATCATCCGCCCGACGGGGCTGGTGGACCCCGAGGTGGTGGTCAAGCCGACCAAGGGACAGATCGACGACCTGCTGCACGAGATCCGAGTGCGCACGGACAAGGACGAGCGGGTCCTGGTGACCACCCTGACGAAGAAGATGGCCGAGGACCTGACGGACTACTTCCTGGAGCAGGGGGTGCGGGTGCGCTACCTGCACTCGGACATCGACACGCTGCGCCGGGTGGAGCTGCTGCGGGAGCTGCGCCAGGGCGAGTACGACGTCCTGGTGGGCATCAACCTGCTGCGGGAGGGCCTCGACCTGCCCGAGGTGTCGCTGGTCGCAATCCTGGACGCCGACAAGGAAGGCTTCCTGCGGTCGTCGACGTCGCTGATCCAGACGATCGGCCGCGCGGCCCGCAACGTCTCCGGTCAGGTCCACATGTACGCCGACACGGTGACGCCCTCGATGGCGAAGGCGATCGAGGAGACGAACCGCCGCCGGGAGAAGCAGGTGGCCTACAACCGCGAGCGCGGAGTGGACCCGATGCCGCTGCGCAAGCGGATCGCCGACATCACCGACCTCATCGCGCGGGAGGACGCCGACACGGCTGCCCTGCTCGCGGCGCAGGGCGGCAGCGGCCGGACGCAGTCGCGCGGCAAGGCCCCCGTGCCGGCCAGGGGGGCCAAGGGCGCCGGTGTCGGGCGCGAGGTGGGGCCGGAGCCGCGCGCCTCGATGCCGCAGGCGGACCTGGCCGACCTGATCCAGCAGCTGACGGACCAGATGCACTCGGCGGCCGCGGAGCTGCAGTTCGAGCTGGCTGCTCGCCTGCGCGACGAGGTGGGCGACCTGAAGAAGGAGCTGCGCGGCATGCGCGCTGCGCAGGGCGTCTGAGCGGGGTCGCCGGACGAGGTGCGAGGACCCCGCGAGCGCCGGTGGCTGGCCGGGAGCGCTCGCAGGGCCGCCGGTGGTGGGAGCGGGTCAGTCGCTGAGGGGAGCGATCAGCGGGACGGGGGAGACGCTGCCCGTGGCGGTCAGGTGCTGCAGGAGGGTCTCGCTGATGTGCCGCAGCTGCAGCTGCTGCTCGGTGTCGAGGCGGTCGAAGAGCAGCTCGCGGACGGTCTCCACGTGGGCGGGCGCAGCGGCCTGCAGGGCTTTCATGCCTTCGTCGGTGAGCACGGCGTTGAACCCGCGCCCGTCGGTGGCGCACGCCTCGCGGCGGATCCAGCCGCGTTCCTCCATGCGGGCGACGGCGTGGGAGACGCGGCTGCGTGAGGACAGGGAGGACTCGGCCAGCTCGCTCATGCGCAGGGAGCGCCCGGGGGCCTCGGACAGGCGCACGAGCATCTCGTAGTAGGTGTGCACGACCCCGGAGTCGTGCTGGAGCTGGCGGTCGACGCGGTCCATGAGCAGCTGGACGCAGGCCAGGAAGCTGCGCCAGGTGCGCTGCTCCTGCTCGTCCAGCCAGCGGGTGGCCTGGGGGGTGGGGATCGCTTCGCCGAACGCCATGCACCCAGAGTAGTCATCACCTTCAACTACTGTCGTCCGCCGATCGGCGGACCCCGGAGGGGGGACGCCACCGGGGCGGCGGCCGGGTGCCCCGCCCGGGCGGCGGTGTCGGAGGTGGCGCCTAGGGTTGGGCCGTGGCCTCTCGCACTCCTCCCGCCGGCTCTTCCCGCACCGGTAGCACGTCCCGGCGCGTCACGCGCGCCGCCGCCGCCACCGCTTCCGTGGCGAGCGCCCGTGTCGCCTCCGATCGCTTGGTGGTGCGCGGTGCGCGGGAGCACAACCTGAAGAACGTGTCGGTGGACCTGCCGCGCGACGCCCTGGTGGTCTTCACCGGTCTGTCGGGGTCGGGGAAGTCCTCCCTGGCGTTCGACACGATCTTCGCCGAGGGGCAGCGCCGGTACGTGGAGTCGCTGTCGGCGTACGCTCGGCAGTTCCTGGGGCAGATGGACAAGCCGGACGTGGACTTCATCGAGGGCCTCTCGCCGGCGGTGTCGATCGATCAGAAGTCCACGTCGCGCAACCCGCGCTCGACGGTGGGCACGATCACGGAGGTGTACGACTACCTGCGCCTGCTGTTCGCGCGGGCGGGTCGGCCGCACTGCCCGGTGTGCGGGGAGCCGGTGGGGCGGCAGACCCCGCAGCAGATCGTGGACCAGCTGCTGGAGCTGGAGGCGGGGACCCGCTTCCAGGTGCTGGCGCCGGTGGTGCGCGACCGCAAGGGCGAGTACGCCGACCTGTTCCGCGAGCTGCAGTCGAAGGGCTTCGCCCGCGCCCGTGTGGACGGGGAGGTGGTGCCGTTGGACGCGCCGCCGACGCTGCAGAAGAAGCTCAAGCACACGATCGAGGTGGTCGTGGACCGCCTGGTGGTCAAGGAGGGCGTCAAGCGGCGCTTGACGGACTCGGTGGAGACGGCGCTGGTGCTGTCCGGTGGTCTCCTGGTGGCCGACCTGGTCGGCGTGGACGGTCCCGAGGGGGAACGCCGCTTCTCGGAGAAGATGGCCTGCCCCAACGAGCACCCCTTGGACGTGGACGAGATCGAGCCGCGCTCGTTCTCGTTCAACGCGCCGTTCGGCGCGTGCCCGGAGTGCACGGGCATCGGCACCCAGTTGGAGGTCGACCCGGAGCTGGTGATCCCCGACGAGGACCTCACGCTGGCCGACGGCGCGATCGCGCCCTGGGCGAGCGGGTCGGCGGACTACTTCCAGCGGCTGATGACGGCGCTGGCGGAAGACCTGTCCTTCTCGATGGACACGCCGTGGCGGGCGCTGCCGAAGCGGGCCAAGGACGCCCTGCTGCACGGCAAGGACCACGAGGTGCAGGTGCGCTACCGCAACCGGTGGGGCCGCGAGCGCCAGTACTCGACGGGTTTCGAGGGGGTCATCCCGTTCGTCAAGCGCCGCCACGCGGAGACCGAGTCGGACTGGAGCAAGGAGCGCTACGAGGGGTACATGCGCGAGACGCCCTGCCCGGCGTGCGGGGGCGCGCGGCTGAAGCCGTCGATCCTGGCGGTGAAGGTGGGGGGGAAGTCGATCGCTGACGTGTGCGCGATGCCGATCGACGCGTGCGCGACGTTCCTTGACACGGTGTCGCTGTCGGCGCGGGAGAAGAAGATCGCCGCGCAGGTGCTCAAGGAGATCCAGGCCCGGTTGGGGTTCCTGTTGGACGTGGGGCTTGACTACCTGTCGCTGGACCGGCCGGCGGGGACGTTGTCGGGTGGTGAGGCGCAGCGCATCCGGTTGGCCACGCAGATCGGCTCGGGTCTGGTGGGGGTGCTGTACGTGCTCGACGAGCCGAGCATCGGGCTGCACCAGCGGGACAACCGGCGCCTGATCGACACGCTGACGCGACTGCGGGACCTGGGCAACACCCTGATCGTGGTCGAGCACGACGAGGACACGGTGCGGGTGGCGGACTGGGTGGTGGACTTCGGGCCGGGTGCCGGTGAGCGCGGCGGTGAAGTGGTGCACTCCGGGGACGTGGCGGGGTTGCTGGCGAACTCGAAGTCGCTGACGGGGCAGTACCTCTCGGGCGCTCGGCGGATCGAGGTGCCGCAGCAGCGGCGTCCGGTGGATCCTGAACGCAGCCTGGTGGTGACGGGTGCGCGTGAGCACAACCTGAAGGACGTCACGGTGGAGTTCCCGTTGGGGTGCCTGGTGGCGGTCACGGGGGTGTCGGGGTCGGGCAAGTCGACCTTGGTCAACGACATCCTGTACACGGTGCTCGCGAACAAGCTCAACGGTGCGCGTCGCGTGCCGGGTCGCCACAAGTCGGTGCAAGGGCTGGAGCACCTGGACAAGGTGGTGCACGTGGACCAGAGCCCGATCGGGCGCACCCCGCGCAGCAACCCGGCGACGTACACGGGGGTGTTCGACCACATCCGCAAGCTGTTCGCGTCCTCGCCCGAGGCGAAGCTGCGCGGGTACCAGCCGGGGCGGTTCTCCTTCAACGTCAAGGGCGGGCGGTGCGAGGCGTGCTCGGGTGACGGGACGCTGAAGATCGAGATGAACTTTCTGCCGGACGTGTACGTGCCGTGCGAGGTGTGCCACGGGGCCCGGTACAACCGGGAGACGCTGGAGGTGCACTTCAAGGGCAAGACGATCGCCGAGGTGCTGGACATGCCGATCGAGGAGGCGAAGGACTTCTTCAGCGCCGTGCCGGCGATCTCGCGGTACATGGGGACCCTGACGGAGGTCGGGCTGGGGTACGTGCGCCTGGGCCAGCCGGCGACGACGTTGTCCGGGGGTGAGGCGCAGCGGGTGAAGCTGGCCGCGGAGTTGCAGCGGCGCTCGAACGGTCGCACGATCTACGTGCTGGACGAGCCGACCACAGGACTGCACTTCGAGGACATCCGCAAGCTGCTGGGCGTGGTACAGGGTCTGGTCGACAAGGGCAACAGCGTCCTCGTCATCGAGCACAACCTGGACGTCATCAAGAGCGCCGACTGGCTGGTGGACATGGGTCCCGAGGGAGGCGGTGGCGGCGGTGCGGTGGTGGCAACGGGCACGCCGGAGCAGGTCGCGGCCGACCCGGCGAGCCACACGGGGCGGTTCCTGGCTGAGCTGCTGGGTGTGCCGGTCGTGGGGGGGGGGCGGGGGGGGGCGGGCCGCCGCCACACCCCACCGCCGGGCGGGCGTTTGGGGTGGGGGTGTCAACCCCGGGCACCCCCGGGGGGGGCGCCG
>NZ_JBJLRI010000072.1:0-20602 GCF_050871405.1 Kineococcus esterisolvens | reverse complement strand
CTGCTGTTCATGGACATCCTGCTGATCACGATCCCGCCGCTGGTGCTGTACCTGTTCTTCAACCGCCAGATCGTCGCCGGCATGACCTCCGGCGCCGTCAAGGGCTGACCACCGCCCCCACCGCCCCACCCGGGCGACGACCGACGACGACCGCCGCCCTCTCCCCGACACACGTGAGGACACGAAGCGCATGAGCGCCGTTCCCGCTCGCCCGACGTTCGAGCACCACCGAGAGGCCCTCGGCATCGGTGAGGCCGCCCCGCGGATCTCCTGGCGGACCGCCGCACCGGCCGGGTGGGTGCCGGCCGGTCACGAGCTGGAGGTCACCCGCAACGGCACCGTGGCGAGCACCGGCCGTGTCTCCTCGCCCGACTCGGTCCTGCTGGCCTGGCCGTGGGAGCCGCTGCGCTCGCGCGAGGCGGCGAGCGTGCGGGTGCGGGTGTGGGGGGAGGGCGAGCGGGAGCCCTCGCCCTGGTCGGAGCCGGCCACTGTGGAGACCGGCCTGCTGCGGCCGGAGGAGTGGACAGCCCTGGCGGTGGGCCCGGCGTGGAAGGAGGACCCCGACTCCGACCGCCGTCCCCCGCTGCTGCGCCGCGAGTTCCCCCTGGACCGCCCCGTCCGCTCCGCGCGCCTGCACGCCACCGCGCACGGCGTCTTCCGCCTCGAGGTCAACGGCCAGCGCGTCGGCACGGACGAGCTGGCGCCCGGCTGGACCGTCTACGGCGAGCGACTGCGCTGCTCCACCTACGACGTCACCGATCTGCTGCGAACCGGTCCCAACGCGATCGGGTCGTGGCTCGCCGACGGCTGGTACCGCGGCAAGCTCGGCTTCCACGGAGGGCACCGGAACCTCTACGGCACCGACCTCGCGCTCGTCGCCCAGCTGCACGTCGTGTTCGAGGACGGCACCGAGGAGGTCGTGACCACCGACGAGGAGTGGCGCGCCGGGTTCGGGCCGATCCTGTTCACCGGCCTGTACGAGGGCGAGCGCCACGACGCCCGCGAGCTGCCGCGCGGCTGGTCCGAGCCCGGCTTCGACGACACCGCGTGGAGCCCGGTGCGCACCGCACCGGTCGACGCCACGCGCTTCGTCACCCCCCAGGGCCCGCCGATCCGCTGCACCGAGGAACTGCTGCCCGTCGGCGTGGAGGCCAGGGGCGACGGGCGCTTCCTGCTCGACTTCGGGCAGAACGCCGCCGGCCGGCTGCGCATCCGGGTGCGCGGGGAGGCCGGCCGGACCGTCACCCTCACCCACGCCGAGGTGCTGCAGGACGGGGAGCTGTGCACCCGACCGCTGCGCGGCGCGGCGTCGCGCGACACCTTCACCCTCGCGGGAGGAGGGGTGGAGGAGTGGGAGCCCGCCTTCACGATCCACGGTTTCCGCTACGCGCAGGTGGAGGGCTGGCCGGCGGCGACGATCGAGCCCGGTGACGTCGTCTTCCGCGTGCTTCACTCGGACCTGCAGCGCACCGGGGAGTTCTCCTGCTCCGACCCGATGGTGGAGCGCTTGCACGAGAACGTCGTGTGGAGCATGCGCAGCAACTTCGTCGACATCCCCACCGACTGCCCCCAGCGCGACGAGCGCCTCGGCTGGACCGGCGACATCCAGGTCTTCGCCCCCACCGCCGCCTTCCTCTACGACTGCTCGGGGTTCCTCGCCTCCTGGTTGCGCGACGTGGAGGCCGAGCAGCTCGAGGACGGCACCGTGCCCTGGTACGTGCCCGTCATCCCGGGGGACTTCTGGACCCCGCCGAAACCCGGGGCCGTGTGGGGCGACGTCGCGGTGCTGACGCCCTGGGTGCTGTTCGAGCGGACAGGTGACGCCGGTGTGCTCGCCGCGCAGTACGACAGCGCCCGGCGCTGGGTCGACCTCGTCGAGCGCCTCGCCGGGCCGGAGCGCCTGTGGAACAGCGGCATCCAGCTGGGGGACTGGCTGGACCCGGCCGCCCCGCCCGAGTCGCCGGCCGACGCCCGCACCGACCGCTACCTGGTGGCGACCGCCTACTTCGCCTGGTCCGCCCGCCACCTCGCCGAGACCGCGCGCGTCCTCGGCCGCGACGCCGACGCACGACGCTACGCCGCGCTGGCCGACGAGGTCCGCGACGCCTTCCTCGCCGAGCACGTGCGCGAGGACGGACGGCTCAGCTCCGACGCGCAGACCGCCTACGCCCTGGCGATCCGCTTCGGGCTCCTGACGGGGGAGCAGCAGCGGGTCGCCGGCGCGCGGCTGGCGGAACTGGTGCGCGAGGCCGGTGGTCGCATCGCCACCGGTTTCGCCGGGACCCCGGTCATCTGCGACGCGCTGACCCAGACGGGGCACCTGGAGGAGGCGTACCTCCTGCTGCTCGAGCGCGGCTGCCCGTCCTGGCTGTACCCGGTCGGGATGGGGGCCACGACGATCTGGGAGCGGTGGGACTCCATGCTCCCGGACGGCACCGTCAACCCCGGGGAGATGACCTCCTTCAACCACTACGCCCTCGGAGCGGTCGCCGACTGGCTGCACCGCGTCGTGGCCGGTCTGGCGCCCGACGAGCCCGGTTACCGCTCGATCCTCTTCCACCCGCGGCCCGGGGGCGGCCTGACCTCCGCCGCCGCCCGGCACCTCACCCCCTACGGCACCGCCTCGATCGAGTGGACGCTGCAGGAGGGCGGGTTCGCGGTGACGGTGCAGGTGCCCACGGGGGCGACCGGCCGCCTGGTGCTGCCCGACGGGGCCACCGAGGAGGTGCCCGCGGGCACCCACCGCTTCACCTGCGGCGCCCGCGCGGCCGACCCGGTGGGGTGAAGGCGACCCGCGTGGTCGGTCGGGGGTGACATAGTGTTCACCGCTGCACGTCGGGGCACGGAGGTGGCATGCGCACGGGCATCAAGGACGTCGCGCGGTTGGCCGGTGTGTCGATCGGCACCGTCAGCCACGTCCTCAACCACCCCCAGCTCGTGTCCCCGGAGACGGCCGAGCGGGTGCGCGAGGCGATGCGGCAGCTGGGGTACGTGCGCAACGAACCGGCGCGCCAGTTGGCGCTGCGGGGCCGCAGCGAGCTCATCGCCGTGGTCCTGCCCACCATCACCGACCCCTTCTTCCTCGACGTCGTCCACGGTGCCCAGCAGGCGGCGGCCCTGCACGGGCTCGAGGTCATGGTCACCAGCAGCGAGCACGACGTGCAGCGCGAGCACCGGCAGCTCGAGACCCTGGAGCAGCGGCGGGTCCGCGGCGTCCTGCTCAGCCCCGCGGTCGACGCGTCGCTGGAGGGCGTGCGGGCGCTGCAGGAGCGGGGGACGCCACTGGTGCTGGTGGGGCCCGTCTTCGGCGAGCACCCCCTCTGCTCGGTCTCCATCGACGAGCGTTCCGGCGGCCGTCAGGTCGGCGCCCACCTGGCCGCGGCGGGGCACCGGCGCGTCGTCTTCGCCGGGGCGCCGCTGTCCGCGCACCACGTGCACGAGCGGTGCGCGGGCCTGGTGGAGACCCTGCCGGGGGCCGACGTGCGGGCCGTCGACGTCTCCGGGTGGCAGCCGGGCGGCGGGCTGCCGGCGATCCGGGAACTGCTGGACGCACCGGCCCGGCGGCGCCCGACCGCGATCGCGTGCGCGAACGACCTCATCGCCCTGGAGGCCCTGGCGGAGTGCGCGCAGCGCGGTCTGGCGGTGCCGCAGCAGGTGGCGGTCGTGGGGTACGACGACATGCCGTTCACCCGTTCCGCCGCCGTCTCGCTCAGCACGGTGGCGCAGCCGCAGCAGGAGATGGGTCGGTGCGCCACCGAACTGCTGCTGCGGGAGGACGGCGACGGCGCCGGGCACGAGCACGAGCGCGTCGTGCTGCAGCCGACGGTCGTGGCGCGGCGCACCAGCGACCGCGTCCTGCCCGCCCGCCGCGCGGAGGTACCCGCGTGCGAGTGCGTCGGAGGTTGACACCCGGAACCCCGTGCTTCGAAACTGCGAGCACGCCGTCACCGTCTTCACGCCGCAGACGCCGGCCCGGCAGATCGAGCACGCGCTCAACCGTGTCGCCGATGCGCAGGCCGGCAACGAGATGGGGCGTGAGCGGTACGCGTTCCTGTTCCAGCCCGGGACCTACGGCAGCGCCGAGGACCCCCTGCAGCTGCGGGTGGGTTACTACACCGAGATCGCCGGTCTGGGGGAATCGCCCTCGGACGTGACGCTCCACGGCAAGGCGGAGGTGTTCGACCGCTGCTTCGGTCCCAGTGCCGACACGTCGCGCAACGCGCTGACCAACTTCTGGCGCACCGTGTCGGACCTGCGGATCGGGGTGGACTCGGCGGCGCAGGAGGGTTGCCGCGCCGGGACGAACTTCTGGGCGGTCTCACAAGCGCTCTCGATGTGCCGGGTGGAGTTCACGTGGGCAGCTGTCCCTGATCGACCACTGCTCCACGGGCCCGTCCCTGGCCAGCGGCGGCTTCATCGCCGACTCGAAGCCGCAGAACGTGGTGGGCGGCTCCCAGCAGCAGTGGCTCACGCGTGACAGTGAGGTGGCCGGCTGCTCCAACGGTGTCCGGAACCAGGCCTTCTCCGGGGTCGAGGGGGCGCCGGCCACCGAGGCCGGTGACGCCCCGCCCTACCCGGTCCAGGACCGGACGCCGCTGAGCCGGGAGGAGCCCTGCCTGTTCGTGGACGGAACCGGTGATCACCAGGTGCGCGTCCCGGCGGCCCAGCGGGGTTCGCGCGGCGTCACCTGGGACGGGGGGGGGGGCAGACGCCGGGGCGGCCGGTGCCGCATCGTGGTCGAGCGCGCCCGCACCGTCGTCCCAGGGGGTGAGGCACGCCACCCTCGATTCCAGGCGCGGCGCCGTCCCGCTGACAGTACGCCTCTCAAGCGTTCGAGGTGCCCCGCGCCGCGGGGGTCCGCTCGCGCCACCTCTACACCGTGAACCTCACCGCAGGCACGCTCGACAGCGTCGTCGACGGCGTCGGAGCACCGGTGACCCGGCAGCAGGCCGGGCAACCGAGCTACGTCCTCGACCACCCCTGACCGTCCCGGAAACCGCGGGGGAGGATCGCGCGCTGCGCGGTCCGCCCCGTGCGTTCCGCCGGGGCACGGCCGACGGGTACCGACGGTGACCGAGATCGACCCTTGCCGTCGCTGTGGGTATGCTGTTGACTCGTCACCGGCGGCCTGAAGCGCTTCAAGCGAAACCGCCGTTCGACGCGGCGAAGGAGCCCTCGACGGCTTCCCGCCCCCGCCGGTTCGAGGAGGAACTGCCGTGACGACCCACCACACCGCCCGACGTCGGGCCGCTGCGGCGGCGCTGTGCGCCGCCGCAGCACTCACCCCCTGCGCAGGTGCCCACGCCGCGCCGCCGCCGTCGGAGACGTCCGCCGGAACGCGACCGGGCGAGCACGCCCAGCCCTGGCGCGATGCGACGCGCTCCCCGGCGTGGCGCGCGGACGCGCTGCTGCGCGCCATGACGATGGATGAGAAGGTCACCCTCATCCTGGCCACGAACGACGAGGACTTCGACCCGCTAGCCCACCTGGGGATCCCGCAGATGCGGCGCGTGGACGCCTCCGGCGGGCTGCGCGGGGACACGGGGGTGACCGCGTTCCCCGCCCCCAACGCCCTGGGGGCCACGTTCGACACCGCGCTGGCCGAGCGCTACGGACAGGCCGTCGGCGCCGAGGCTCGCGCCAAGGGCTGGAACGTCGTGCTCGGCCCCACCCTGGACGTCGACCGCAACGGCCTCTCCGGCCGCGCCGCCGAGGGGTACGGCGAGGACACCCTCGTCAACGGCGAGATGGGCGCTGCGGTGGCCCGCGGCCTGGAGAGCAACGACGTCATCGCCATGCTCAAGCACTTCACCGTGTACAACCAGGAGAGCGGCCCGCGCGAGACCCTCGCGGTCGACGTCTCCGAGCGGGCGCTGCGCGAGGTCCACTACCCGGCGTTCGAGAAGGCGATCCGCGAGGGCGGCGCCGACTCGGTGATGTGCGCCTACCCGAAGGTCAACGGCGAGTTCGTCTGCCAGAACGAGGAACTGCTCGCCGACCTCAAGCAGGACCTCGGCCTCGAGGGGTACGTCGCCACCGACTTCAACCCCCGCACGGACCCGGTGGCGGGAATCAACGCGGGCGTGGACTCGCAGTCCCTGTTCCCCGGCACGCCCCGCGAGGCGTTCTTCGACGGCCGGATCCCCCAGGAGCGGACCGAGGACGCGGCGCGCCGCGTCCTCGTCGCCCTGTTCGACTCCGGCGCCTACGACAACCCGCTACCCACCGCGATCCCCGACGTCGTCACCACCGACGAGCACCAGCGCCTCGCCCGCGAGACCGGGGCCGCCGCCAGCGTCCTGCTGAAGAACTCCGGTGCGCTGCCGCTGTCGAAGCGGGACAGCGTCGCCGTCATCGGTCCCGCGGGCAGCGACGCGATCACCGGCATCGAGGGTTCCTCCTACGTGGACCCGGGCGACTTCACCACCCTCGCCGAGGCGGTGCGGGAGAAGGCCGGTGCCGAGCTCACGACGGTCTCCCAGGGGTCGCTCGGCGACGTGGCGCTGCCCACCGTCCCCGCGTCCGCGTTCACCGCGCCCGGCGGGGAGCAGGGCCTGCAGGCCGAGTTCTTCGCCAACCCAGACTTCCAGGGTGCTCCCGTCGCCACCACGACCACCCCGAACGTCGACTTCAGCGGCGCCGCTCCCGTCGGCGGCCTGCCCGCGCAGTGGTCGGCGCGCTTCAGCGGGACGATCACCCCCACTGCCACCGGGCTGGCGCGGTTCTCGTCGCTGCTGTCCGGGTCGGCGAAGGTCACGGTCGGCGGTGAGACCGTCTTCGACGGATCGCGTTTCATCTGGGACTTCTTCTTCGCCCCGCAGGAGTACACCCTGGGCGGCACCGTCCCGCTCACCGCGGGAGAGCCGGTACCGATCACCGTGGAGTACTCGACCCGCGAGGCCGGGTTCTTCGGGCCGCGACTGACCCTCGGCTGGCAGCCCGAATCGCTCATCCCGGCCGCGGTGGAGGCGGCGAAGGAGGCCGAGACCGCGGTGGTCGTGGTGAACGAGCTGACCGGTGAGGCGGTCGACCGGCTGGGCCTGCGCCTGCCCGGCGACCAGGACGCGCTCATCGAGGCCGTCGCCGCGGTGAACCCGCGCACGATCGTCGTGCTGAACACCCCCGGGCCCGTGCTGATGCCGTGGCTGGACGACGTCGAGGGCGTCGTGCAGAGCTGGTACCAGGGTGAGGCGGTGGGCACCGCGACCGCGGACGTCCTGTACGGCGACGCGGAGCCCGGCGGGCGGCTGCCCGTGACGTTCCCCGCAGCCGAGGGGCAGGGACCGACCCACGACACCGGCGCCAGCGTCGAGTACGACGAGGGGATCCACGTCGGCTACAAGTGGTACGACCAGCAGGACGAGGAACCCCTCTTCGCCTTCGGGCACGGTCTGTCCTACACGACCTTCGAGCACCGCGACCTGCGCGCCGGCAGCCTGGACACGCGCAAGGGCGAGCACGAGACCGCGTCCGTCCGCGTGCGGGTGCGCAACACCGGCCAGCGCGCAGGTTCCGACGTGGTGCAGGTGTACGTCGGTCACCTGCCGACCGACGCGGTGGACACACCGGAGAAGACATTGGCAGGTTTCGCGAAGGTCGCACTGCGGCCGGGGGAGAAGCGCGACGTGCGCGTCGAGCTGGACCGGCGGGCCCTGTCGTACTGGGACGAGGACGCCGACCGCTGGGTCACGCCGACCGGTGAGGTCCCCGTCTACGTGGGCCGTTCCGCGGCCGACGTCGACCTCGTGGGCAGCATGACCGTGAAGTAGCCGGTGTCGGGCGGCAGTTCACCCCCGTGCCTCGCGTGCGGGCCGTGGCTGCTGCCCGCCGGCGACGCACGGGTCGACCGAGTGGCCGTGCTGCTGACGCCGCGGTCCACGCCGGTCCGGCAGTGCGCGGTGGCCTGCGCCGCGTCCGCGGTGACGCAGGCACCCCGGGCGCCGGTGAGGCGGCCCTCAGCGCGTGCTTCCCGGCTCCTCCCATCGCTGCGCGCGTTGCGGGTGTCCTCACCAGTACGACGGGTCGGTCACGCAGGCGAAGCACGCAGGCGAAGATCGAGGGCACCTACCGACGAGCCGTTGCAGGAATGGACGGGAGACTTCGGCGTGCCCCGCTGAGCCAGGCGCAACCCGGCCCGCATGGCCGTCGACACGGGCACTCGGCCCCGCCGGTCTGCTGCACGATCAGGTCACACTGTCACCTGATCGTGCAGCAGACCCGTCGTCGGGCGCAGGTGAGCGCGACGGCCGGGCGAGCCAACGCGGTGATCGTGCAAGAACTGGTGTCGTAGCGCAGCGCCAGGCGCTTGTAGGCGAGCAGCCAGCTGGTGGTGCGCTCGACGACCCATCGGCGGTGACGAGCACGTGGTACTCAGTGCCCAGCTTGCCTCTGGCGGTGGGGTTGCGCCTCGTCAGCGCGTCCCCCCTTCTTCGCGCGGACGCGAACGCTCCAGCATCGACGGCCATGCCGAGTTCAGCCGTGCCGCGGTGACAGCGTGCTCTCCTCATCGCCTCGCGCTCGAGGTCATCCCCCGAAGGGGTCGATGGCTGCGCGCAAGGCGTGGGCGGCGTCGTGCGTGACGGGATCTCCGTGACCGAAGCCGACGGTGCCGACGTCGAGTGCGGCGAGTCGCTGCAGCGATCGCCACGCCAGGTCGCGGTCGAGGTTGAACGGGCCGAGGATCACCTGTCCCTGGTGCTCGGCGATGGTGTCCCCGGTGATGAGCACTCCCCGCTCAGGCAGGTGCAGGGCGAGGCTGCCTGGAGTGTGCCCCGGTACTGCTAGGACCACGGCACCGCCGGCGACGTCGAGGACAGTGCCGTCGCTGAGTTCGCGGTGGACCGGGCTCGCAGGGGCGGGGGAGAGGTCGGCGGCGGCGACCCGGTGCAGGGCCCGCTCGGGTTCGGTGAAGTTCGGTGGTGGGCCGGGCACGTCACCGCGGATGAAGGGGGCATCCCCTGCGCCGGCCAGCACGGTGGCCCCGCTCCAGTCGGCGAGGTCGGCGCAGGATCCTGCGTGATCGTCGTGGAAGTGCGTCAGGACCACGGTGTGCAGGGCACTGCGGTCCACCCCGATCCGCGCCAGCGCCGCTTGGATGGCGGGTGCGTGGCCGGCGGGGCCGGTGTCGACCAGGACCGCGCCGTCGGCGTCGGCGATCAGGTAGGCGTTGGCGATGCCCAGCCGCAGGTGGTGCACGCCTGCAGCGATCTCCGTGGTGTTCATCGTCTGACGCTACGAACTCGTGGCCGGACCGTCCGCAACCTCTCCTGAGAGGAGAAGCGGTCATGTCGACGACCTCCGTGCTTCAACGTGTGCAGCCTGATCGGCCGCCGTGATCGCGCGCTGAGCGCGTCACGAGCGTGCGGTGGGGCTCCCTACTCCGTCGGTCGGTTCGCTCCTGCGTCGATCGTGCACAGCTTGCTCCCCGCACTGAGCTCGTCCAGGCGGACCCGCAGGGCAGCGGTACGCGCCTCTGCTTCCTGGACCAGGGTGGCAGCGACTCGGGCCCAGTCCGCGGGCTTCGGGTCTCGGGGGACGGTGGAGAACAGGTCGGCGATCTCCCGCACGGTCAGGCCGACGCGTTGGGCGAGTTTGGCGACCTTGATCAGGCAGGCGGCGTCGTCGTCGAAACGCCGCTGCCCACCGGCGGTCCGGTGGGCGGTGATGACGCCGTGCTGGTCGTAGAAGCGCACTGCTGAGGGGGCGACACCGGCCTCGGCAGCGATGTCGCCCCCCGTTCGCGAGTACCTCGACGGCGAGGTGGGGTGCGCGCTGGAGGTCGTGACGACGCTCGCCCCAAGGCTCATCGCCAGCGTCCGCGACGCCCGGGTGGGCCGGGCAGTGGCGGACTGGGTCGCTGCCCGCACGGCGACGTCCTTCGACGTCGACCTGATCGACCTGGCCGAGGTCGACCTTCCCGAGGATCGGCTCCTGCAGCCTGGCGGCGGCGTCCCCACACCGATCACCGACCGGATCGCTGATGCTCACGGGTACCTGGTCGTCACGCCGGAGTACAACCACAGCTTTCCCGCGAGCTTGAAGCGGGCGATCGACTGGCACTGCGGGGAGTGGATGTTCAAGGCCGCCACGGTGGTCTCCTACGGCGCGCAGGGCGGAGGGCTGGCGACGGAGCACCTGCGCGGGGTCTTCGCCGAACTGCACGTGGTCACCACCCGCCGTGGTCTGGGGCTGCGTGCCCCGTGGACCCACCTGCAGGAAGGCGTGTTCGCCCCGCCGGAGGGGACCTGCGAGGTGCTGGACGGTGCGCTGGTGGAGCTGGGGTGGTGGACGCGGGCGCTGCGGCGCGCTCGCGCCGAGCACCCGTTGCCGCGATGAGCGGGTCCACGGTCTCCAGCGGCCCGGCGGGGGTGAGCACCCGCACGTTGCCCGGGGCGCCCGCCTGGCCGCGGTGGGGTTCTTCACCCTGGCCTCCGCGCTGGTCGGGTTGGCGTGGGACGTGGCCTCAGTGATCACCTTCCGGGTCCTGCAGGGCCTGGGTGGTGGGTTGATCAACCCGGTCGGTCAGGCCATCGCCTTGCGGGCAGTGCCCCACAGCGCTCGAGGTCGGGTGATGGCTCTGCTGGGGTTGCCGGTGCTGATCGGACCGGTGCTGATCGGACCGGTGCTGATCGGACCGGTGCTGGGACCACCGCTGGCCGGGTGGCTCGTCGACGGCGCGTCCTGGCGGTGGGACTTCTGGATCAACGTGCCGGTCGGTCTGCTGGCGATCGTCTGGTGCCGGCGGGTGCTGCCGCGGCATCGGGGACAGGCGCGGACCCCCGCGCCGGTGGACTGGCCGGGCCTGGCGATGGTCTCCGCAGGTAGCGGGCTCGGGTGGTCCTGCCGCCGCCGGGAATTCCGACCATGAGGACCGCCGTCGCCCGGCTCGCGAGCTCGCGCCCTCACCTCGTACCGGCCGCGCCGCGGGATCGGCGTGGGCGCCGGATCGCCCCGGCGGAATGATCGCGACTGCTACGACCTCCCCCGACTGATCGGGCCGGCCCAGGACGCTGACCCCGAGCAGGGTGCTGGGAGCGTCGTGGTCGCCGCAGGCGGCTCCGCACTTGCTCGACCTGGTGGTCATCGACATGACTGCGATGTCGTCTACCTGGCCGGGAGCGCTGGCGAGCGGGGAGGCCCAGGGGAGTGCCGATCGCTCGCACCCCCGTCGGTGGACGGCAGCCGTGGAGGCCCTGCAGGTGGCTAACCCACCTCTACCCTTCGCTCGTGCGTGTTCCGATCTTCCAGCTCGACGCCTTCACCACCCGCCGCTTCGCCGGCAATCCCGCCGCGGTGGTGGTGTTGGACGCCTTCGGCGACGACTCCTTGCTGCAGGCGGTCGCCGCGGAGAACAACCTCGCCGAGACGGCGTTCCCAGTGCGGTCCAGCGACACGCCTTCGGGGGGCCGTTTCCGGTTGCGCTGGTTCACCCCGACGGTCGAGGTACCACTGTGCGGGCACGCGACGCTGGCGGCAGGCGCCGTCGTCGCCGAGCGGCTGGAGCCCGGACGCAACAGCGTCGTGTTCGACACCCTCAGCGGGCCGCTGAGGGTCCAGCGGGACGGCAGTGCCTACCGGATGGACCTGCCGGCCCGCACGGTGCGCGCCGTGCCGCCACCGCCGGGGTTGTCGGCTGCGCTGGGCGTCACCCCGACGCAGACCGCCGGTGACGGCGGAAACTACCTCGCCCTGCTCGCGGGGGAGGCTGAGGTCCGGTCCCTGCGGCCGGACCTCGCTGCGATCGCCCGCCTTGACTGCCGCGGGGTCGTGGTGACCGCTCCGGGGGAGGGCCGGTACGACTTCGTCAGTCGGTACTTCGCGCCGGCCAAGGGCATCCCGGAGGATCCGGTGACCGGCGGCGCGCACTGCGCTCTCGTGCCCTTCTGGGCGGCGCGGACCGGCCGGGACACCTTCCTGGCCCACCAGGCCTCGCGGCGGGGCGGTGAGCTGGCCTGCCGACTGGTGGGTGATCGGGTTCAGTTGACGGGTTCGTGCGTGTTCTACCTCGAGGGTCACGTCGAGCTCTGAAACCACCGGCCCGGCGAACCCGCGGCCGTCGACACGACCGGTGGATCGGATCGCTGCTGTTCGTGGTGCGGGCGGACGTGATGCAGCAGCAGGTCGGGGACGCCGAGCAGGCGCTGGGCCCGGGGCGATGGCCTGCTCCACGCGGGTCACGGCGTCGGTGGCGCGGCTGGTGGAGGTGGCGGTGAGGGACAGGCAGCACTTGGTGACGTGGTCGATGACCGCGCACAGCCGCCAGTTGCCGACGGTGGCGGTGGAGACGCCGTGACGGCCGGCGGCCTCGACCACG
The DNA here is from genome assembly GCF_050871405.1 of Kineococcus esterisolvens. NCBI lineage: Bacteria > Bacillati > Actinomycetota > Actinomycetes > Kineosporiales > Kineosporiaceae > Kineococcus > Kineococcus esterisolvens. Next base: position 8,289 of record NZ_JBJLRI010000072.1, on the reverse strand, counting down.
GTCAGCTCCCCGGCCGGGGTCTTGAGTCGAGAATCTGGCAGGGCCGGGACTGACAACTCGTTTCACTATGAGTTGCGGGTCTGGTGAAGTCATCGCAGCCTGGACGCATGACCGAGGACGCGCTGCCCGAGCGGGTCGCGGAGTTGGTGCCGGGCGGGCTGTGGGAGCGGGTCCAGCCGCTGCTGCCGAAGCGCCCGCCGCGCCGGCACCGCTACCCCGGTCGCTTGCCGCGCGATGACCGCGTCGCGCTGGCCGGGATCGTGCACGTACTGATGACCGGTTGCACCTGGGGACAGGTTCCTACCGAGCAGTTCGGTTGCTCGGGGGTGACGTGCTGGCGCAGGCTGCGGGACTGGACCGAGGCCGGTGTGTGGCCGCGGCTGCATCAGGTGTTGCTGGAGGAGCTGCGCGCGGCGGGCAAGCTGGACCTGGAGACGGCGGTGGTGGACGGCTCGCACGTGCGAGCGCTCAAAGGGGGGCTCACACCGGCCCTTCACCGGTAGACCGCTCCCGCACCGGATCGAAGCACCACCTGCTCACCGATGCGAACGGCGTTCCGCTCGTCGTGGCGCTGACTGGCGGCAACCGCCACGACGTGACCCAGCTGCTACCCCTGGTCGACACCTTCCCGGTCGTGCGCGGCATCCGCGGTCGTCCTCGCCTGCGCCCGCGCTACCTCTTCGCTGACCGCGGCTACGACTACGGCTTCTACCGCAGGGCCCTGCGGGCGCGCAGCATCGTCCCGCGCATCGCCCGGCGCGGCATCGCGCACGGCTCCGGCCTGGGGCGCACCCGCTGGGTCGTGGAGCGCAGCTTCGCCTGGCTGCACCAGTTCAAGCGCCTGCGCATCCGCTACGAGGTCCGCGCCGATCTGCACCTGGGCCTGTTGCAGCTGGCGTGCGCCTTGATCTGCTACCGCAAGCTGCCGCCGTCATAGTGAAACGAGCTGTGAGCTGGCACGGCAGCGATGCTGCAGGAATCCGCATGAGCAGCTGGCCCGACCGCACCTACCCGAGCGAGTCAACCGGAGCCGGGGCAGACCCCTTCACCTTGCCAGGTGCCAGCCCGTCGAACGTCAGCCCCGTCGAACGTCAGCCCCGTCGAACGTCAGCCCCGTCGAACGTCGGCAGCCTCGAACGCATCGCTGCGTCGAGGCAGACGCAGCAGCAGAGAGCTTTCGAGTCGGCCGCCGACCGTGCACCTGCCGCCCGTCCGTGGTCCGCTTGTTACCCGGTCGTCGACTGGTGCTCACCCGGCGGTCAAGGCCAGCCACGCGAACACCATCATGACGAGTACCACCAGGCCGGACAGGAGGACGAGCACTCGGTGCTCGAGCACCACGGCGGCGAACTCACGCAGGTACGCGCTGGGCCAGTAGTACAGCGCGGTCGGTGCTCCGACCGCTTGAGCGTCGATGCCGAGTCGACGGGCGAGCATGGCCGCGCGAGGAGCGTGGTAGTCGTTGGTCACGATGAGGTAGGGCTCAGCCACCCCGTTGCGTTGCAGCAGTTCGACGCTGTAGCGCAGGTTCTCCCGCGTGGTGCGGGCACGGTCTTCCACGAGGATGCCCTGCGCGTCAACCCCGTGCTCGCGCAACCAGCGGGCCATGGCCTCGCCCTCGGGAAGCGGCTCGTCGCTCCCGCGTCCGCCGCTGGGCACCAGGACCGGCCTTCCGTCCGGCCCCACCCGCTCCTCGGCCGCAGCCGCGGCGCGGCGCAGGCGGGCGGCGAGCAGCGGGGAGACGCCTCCCCTGACCAGGCCGGCTCCCAGCACGATCACCGCCTGCGCGCGGGCTCGCCGGGCCAGGCGTGCGTACAGCGCGGTGTGCACCGCGAACGCCAGGAACAGCAGGCCGGCGCACGCCTGCGCGGTGAGCAGGCCCACGGCCAGGGTGCCGGTCACCGGGTTCTCGTGACGCACCAGCACGATGAGGACGACGGGCAGCAGGAGCAGGGCCAGTCCCGTCAGGAGCGAGAGCGCGTTGCCCAGCGAGTGGCGCTCCCGGCGCACCATCAGCACCCCGTCGGCGAGCAGCAGCAACGGCAGCAGCAGCAGACCGAACCCGACCACGCCCAGCACCACCAGACGCACGACGTCGGCCGCGGCCTGCAGGACGCGTGAGGACGAGGTCAAGAACACGAGGAAACCCAGCAGGTAGTGCGCCAGCAGGATCACCAGGAAGCCGTTGCGCAGCGAGCGCGGATCCCGCCTCAAGGACCACACCAGCAGCCCGCCCACGGTGAAGACGCCGGCGGAGGCGATCAACGCCTGTACGAGGAACTGCGCTGTGGCGCTCACCCGACCGACCCTAGTCGCCGCAGCCACGGCACGCGGGAGGAGCCAGCGGGGGGCCAGGCTCGAGCGGGGCTCCACCCGCGCTGGGCCGAAGGGTCGCATCAGCAGGCGGGGAGGGACGCGGCAGCGACTGTGCACGGGCCGGGGGCAGCCCCTAAGTTGAGCAGGTGCCGACCCTGAGGAGGTACCGCCTCGTGAGCAGGTGGGTCCGGGCGCTGCCTCTGCTGCTGGCAGGTGCACCCCGCTGGGTCCTCCTCCTCGTCGGCGTCGTGACCACGACGCTCGGCGTGCTCCTGGTGGTGCGCCCCCTGAGCTCACTGACGCTGCTCGGGGTCTGCATCGGCGTCAGCTGCCTCGCCTGCGGTGTCGGTGACCTCCTCTCCCACCGGCAGGGTGCTGGGACGCGAGGGCTGTTCACCGGGATCGCCTGGGTCCTGGCAGGTGCGGCGGTGCTCATCTGGCTCGGTCGCAGCCTGGAACTGCTCGGGCCCTGCGTGGCTCTGCTCCTGATCGGGGCCGGAGCCGCCGACCTCCTCGGCGCGCGGCGTGGTCCGGCGTCCGAGCGGGTGCTGGCGGGCGCGACCGGGCTCTCCCAGGTGGCCTTCGGTCTGGTCGCCCTGTTGTGGCTGGACGCGACCCTGCTGGTCGTGGCGTTCCTGTTCGGCGTGCGCACCGCCGCCTTCGGCCTCTCCCTCCTCCGGCGGTCCGCCGTCCCCGGACGGCACCGCCCCCTCGTCGAGGACCCCTCCCCACACCGCCTTCGTCGTCCCGGGCTGCGGTGGGTGTCGACCGCCGTCGTGCTGGTCCTGGCGGGTACGACCCTCGCCGTGAGCACCCAGCTGCGGCAGGGGATCCCGGTGCTCGACGGCTTCTACGACGCCCCGGAGAACGTGCCGGACGAGCCTGGGCAGCTGCTGCGGGTGGGGCCCTACGACGGGGACCTCCCGCCGGGGTTGAGCGCGCAGCGGATCCTCTACACCACGACCGCCGACGATGGAGTGCCCGCCTTGGCCAGCGCGGTCCTCGCGGTGCCGTCCACCGCGCCCGGTACGGCGACCGGTCGCCCGGTCCCGCTGATCGCCTGGGCGCACGGCACGGTCGGTGTCGCCCGCGCCTGCGCACCCAGCCTCGGGCGCGACGCCATCTCCACCGAAGGCATGCCCGCGATGGACTCGTTGGTGCGCCACGGCTGGGGCATGGTCGCCACCGACTACACCGGGCAGGGAACCGAAGGTGACTTCCCCTACCTGATCGGCCAGGGCGAAGGACGCTCCGTCCTGGACGCCGTACGCGCCGCGCACCAGGTCGACGAATCCGTCCTCGGCGTCGAGCTGGCCCCGCAGACGGTGATCTGGGGCCACTCCCAGGGCGGGCACGCCGCACTGTGGGCGGGACAGCTCGCCCCGACCTACGCCCCCGACCTCGACGTCGTCGGCACCGCCGCGCTCTCGGCAGCCAGCGACCCGCTGGCCCTGGCCGAGGTCGTCACCGCCCACCCCGGGGCTCTCGGCGCCAGCCTGGGCATCTCCTTCGTCCTCGCCGCCTACAGCCGGACCTACCCCGACGTCTCCCTCGCCGACGCCACCCCCGCCGCCCGCACCCTGGTGCGCGAAGCCGCCGCTCGGTGCACCAGCGAACCGGGAACGCTGGTCACCGTCCTCACCGGGGTCGCCGTCTCCCGCGACACCCCGATCCTCGCCCGGGACCCCTCGACAGGAGCGGTCGGGCGTCGGCTGCGGCAGAACGTCGCCACCGGGCCCTGGTCGGCTCCACTGTTCCTCGCCCAGGGGAGCACCGATGAGGTCATCCCCGCCCGTCTGCAGGACGGCTACGTCGCGCGGCTGTGCGCGGCCGGCCACCCCCTGCGCTACACCCGCTACCCGGACCGCTCGCACATGGGCGTGCTCGAAGCCGACTCCCCGCTGCACGCCGATCTCGAGCAGTGGACACTCGACCGGTTCGCCGGCGCACCCCAGAAGGACGACTGTCAGTGACACGGCGGCGTCATCGGTCCCTCATGTCCTGAGGGAGCTGAGGTAGGTGGTGCGCGGGATGCGGTCTCCGATGCCCTGATGAGGCCGGCGGGTGTTGCACGTCTGGCGGAAGAGGCTGCACTCCACGGCCAAGGCGTCGCCATCGGTCAAACGGGTGCGGTAGAGGTGGTCGTACTTCGGCGTGCCGAAGGAGCGCTCGACGACGTCGACGCTGCCGCGGTCGGCCCGCAGGTCGGGCAGGCCCAGCAGGCGCTGAGCGTGGGCGACAGCCCGCTCCACGCAGGCCACGGCGTCGGCGCCGCGGCTGGTGGGAGTGACGGTCAGGGCCAGGCAGTACTCGGTGACGAAGTCGATGACCGCGCACAGCCGCCAGATGCCGCCAGCAGCAGTCTCGATCCCGGAGAAGTCCAGCTGCCAGACCCGGTCACGGACGGTGGGTGGGTCGCGGAAGACCTGTCGGCGCAGTCCCCAGGCGGGCCGGTCGGCGGCGTACTTCGCTGCGGTGGCTTCGATGGCGTCGACTCGAGGTGAGGGCCACGGCCCTTTCGCGGGGATGAGGGCTGCGGGCGTACCCGCCGCCGCTCCTCCTGCGACCCGGTGCTGCCGCCGGGGCCGGGCGGGCGTGGGCGCAGTCCTTCTCGGCCGGCGGTGATGAAGCGGTCTCGCCAATCGCCGACGGTGGCGGCGCAAACTCCGTGGCAGCGGGCGGCCTCGACCATGGTCAGCTCCTCGGCCAGGACCGACAGCACCACGGAGACCTGCACCTCGATTCCGACCGAGTGCGGCGCTTCGCGGCTCACGGAGCTGCCCCGCAGTCGGTCAGGGGATGGCGGTGCTGAAGAGACCCACAACGAACCTGGCGTCCAGGCACGCCAGAAAGTCCGACTCGCCACAGAGGACCACCATCGAACGCCTGTTCCCCTGAGCCTGGGGCGAGGCCGTCCTCGACGTGGTCGAGGGACTCCCCGGGCCGCTCCGCGACGGAGCACTCGTGCCGTTGTCCGGCCGGTGTGGACGCAGGCGACGCCTGGGCGGGAGCACCTCGTGGCTCGGTGGCGCCGCAGCGCGAAGGCCAGCCCGACCGGTGCTGGACTGCTCTGCCGACGTCGCGGTCATGGCGATGTCGTGTCGCTTCCGACCGCGTGCTCAAGCTCAGCGACGGCACGATCCCCGAGCCGTGCGATTCGTACGGGCGATCAGCGCTCCGCCGACCGGTCGCCGGGTGCCAGCGATCGGTCGTCCAGGTCGATGCGCACCAGCGGGCTGCCCGCGATCCAGTCCTCAGCTGCGCCGACGACGCCCTGCACGCCGCCGCGGTTGTCCGGATGCCGGAGCTCGTCGACGATCTCTCGCAGCACCCGCTCACGCTGGGCCGAGTCGGTCACGGGAACGCCGGTGGCCGGCAGGTCGGCGCGCAGACCGTTCTTCAGGTGGACGACGATCCTCGGGTGCACCAGCACGTTGGCGTGCCAGTCCCGCCGGGCCGGGGCCGTGGTCAGGTGCAGCTCGTCGCCTGCTCGGTAGAACCAGGTTTCGATCCTGTGCGCGCGCCCGGAGCGGGCGCCGGTCGTCGTGAGGTCGATCGTGCGGGCTCGGGCGCTGGAGCACCGGTCGAGGGACAGAGCCGCCCTGATGACCTCGCGATCAGGCCGGGGATCGAGTCGGGGATCGAGTCGGGAGTCAGGCATCGACCGTCTCCGCCGCCGGCAACGCCGGGCCCAGCAGCAGGCCCCCGTCGACCACGAACTCGGCGCCGGTGACGAAGCTCGCCTCTCGCGAGGTCAACCACAGCAGCATGTCGGTGACCTCACGCGGCTGTGCCAGGCGCGGCACGGCGAAGGCGTCGGGTGAGTAGGCGTCGGCGATCGCGGTGTCGGATCCGGGCACCGGGTCGTGGACGAACGGGGTGGAGACGACTCCCGGGTGCACCGAGTTCACCCGAATGCCGTCACGGCCCAGCTCCAGCGCGGCGGTCCGGGTCAGGCCGCGGACGGCCCACTTCGAGGCGGTGTACGGCGCGAAGCACGCCGTGCCGACGTTGGCCATCGTCGAGACGACGTTGACGATGCTTCCTCCGCCTGCACGACGCAGGGACGGGGTCACCGCCCGGATCCCCAAGAATGGGCCGGTGGTGTTGACCGCGAACGCACGCGACCAAGCCGTCGGGTCGGTGTGCTCGATCGGCGCGGGCGGCGTTTGCAGCCCGGCATTGTTGACCAGGACGGTGACCGGCCCGAACGTCTCCTCGGTGGCCGCGACCGCGCGCGTCCAGTCGCCGGGGTCGGTGACGTCGAGGTGGACGAACGTCGCTCTCGCACCGAGTTCATCGACCAGGGCCTGCCCGGCGTCGTCGCGGCGTCCGGCGACCACGACGCGAGCGCCTCCGGCGTGGAAGCCGCGGGCGTGGGACGACCCCATGCCGCCGGTGGCTCCGGTGATCAAGACGATGTCCTGGCTGAAACGCATGTCCACTGTCGATCCTCCCATGAGGTGAGTTAGTCGACTCGCCTCATGCAGGGTGACCGACCCGGCGGAGTGAGTCAAGCGACTCACCACCCGGTATCGTCGCCCTGTGCCCGGTACGTCCTCGTTCCACCAGCAGGTCGCCGCTGACAAGCGGGCCGCGATCCTCACCGCCGCCACCGCGCTCTTCGGGGCCCAGGGGTTCGCCCGCACCTCCCTGGCGCAGATCGCGACCGCAGCGCAGGTGTCGAAGGCCACCTTGTTCAAGCAGTTCCCCACCAAGGACGCCTTGTTCGACGCGATCGTCGACGAGGCGTGGACGCCCCAGGTGCGACTGACCGCGCAGCTCGACCCCACCGACCCGGAGGCCGGACTCCGGGCACTGGGCACCGTGTACGCCGACATGCTGGGCCAGCCGAGCATGGCCGGGCTCTACCGTCTGGTCATCGCTCAGGCGCCGTCGTCTCCCGAACTCGGGCGCCGGCAGTTCGACCTCGGCAAGCTGCCGTTCTTCGAACAGGTGCGTCGCTACTTCCACGCCGCCGCGGACGCCGGCTCGTTGAACGTCCAGGACCCGACGATGGCGGCGACCCAGATGCTCGGCATGATCTCCAACTTCGTGCTGTGGCCCAAGATGTTCCTCGCCGACTGGAACCCCGACGCCTCTGCGGTCGCGTACGCGGTGGAGGAAGCCGCCCTGACCACGCTCGCCCGCTACGGCAAGCGGTAGCCAGTACCGGGCGATGCCACCCGCGACCGCGAGGGAGCTTCGACCGCTGGCCGACTCCACGGACATGGCGCCTCGTGGACGTCCGCCGATGCGCCCGTGGTCCAGCGGTGAGATGCCGACCACCGGCGCACCGCTGACCCGTCGGGTCACGTGGCCTCGTGAGCAGAAGTCGTCAAGGCGTCGCGCACCACGGGGAAGAGGTCTCCCCAGCACCGAACGATCTTGCCGTCGGCAATCCGGTACATCACCAACTCCTGCACGCTGATCCTGCGGCCGGTGGGCGCGATACCGCTGAAGGGCGCGGTGTGCGTTCCCCGACCGACGAGCCGGGCGGCGATCGCGTCCGCCTCGACCACCAGGTGCTGCAGCTCCCAGTGGTAGTCGGGGAAGGCGACGCACACCGCCCTGACGCCGTCGATGTAGGCAGCCAGCCCGTCGACCGGTCCCGACCCGCTGACCTGCTCGGAGACGAACTCGCCGAGCCCGTCGACGCGGTGCTCGTTGCAGCAGGCGAGGTAGCGCTCGTAGAGGGCGATCACACCAGCGCGTTCGAGTCCCATGCAGGCATGGTCACACAGCACGGCGCTGGCGCACGCCGCTCCCGGCCGCGCGCAGGCGGTAGACGCACGCTCACCCGCAATCCGCGCCGTGACGGCCACTTGATGATCTCGCTCTCATGTCGGCGGTCTCAAGGGGTCAGCGCAACACTTCCTCGATCGGGTGATTCGGGGAGGTTGTCGTGCCGCGTGGGGACTTCGAGAAGCTGACACCGTTGATGATCGAGGCGGTCTGGAACAAGCTGCGATC
>NZ_JBJLRI010000071.1:0-20751 GCF_050871405.1 Kineococcus esterisolvens | reverse complement strand
CGGCGCGGCGTGCTGCGCCGGCACGACGCAAGACCCCTGCTCGGGCAGGCTGATCGGGTGGCGGCTGACACGCGCTGCCACGCCGGTGGTGTCGGCAGCGCGGGTCCGGCTTCGTCGAGGCTGCCGCCGGTGCTCAGCCGGCCGGGGCGAGGTGGCGCAGCGCGGCGTACGTGAGGCTGCCGGCGGCCACGACGCGGGTGGCGAAGGTGTGACGCAGGGCGTGCACGAGGGCGCCGCGCTGTAGGCGGTCGTCGGTGTCGGCGGCCCGGTAGCAGCTTGGGACCAAGTACTGCAGCTGGTGGCGGGTCAGGTCTTGACCGGTGGTCACGAGCAGTGGGGCGTTCAGCGGGATGAACCTCGCGCGGGGGAAGCGGGCGCGCCAGGTGTCCAGCCCAGGTAGGTGGTGATGAGCCGAGCGAGGGTCGGCTCGACGGGGATGCTGCGTCCGGCGTTGCCCGTGTCGACCACGAGCAGGCGCTGCTCTCCGTCGGCGCTGGCGAGGTCACCGATGCTCTCCGACGTCGAGTACGCCACCGCGACCTGGGTGGAGTGCTGGAACAACGCCCGGCTGCACTCCCGGCTGGAGTACCGACCACCTGCTGAGGCTGAGGCCGCCCACTACGCTGACCTCAGCGACTCCATCCCGGAGCCGTGCCCCACATGAAGACGGCAGAGAAGCCGCGACGCTTCAGATCGCATGCAGGGCGTGCTCGAGCCGGCTCAGCGCGCAGCTGCGCCAACTCGTCGATCACCTCCAGCGACGCGGTGAGTTCCCGCTGTTCGCCGGGTCAGCACGGGTACGAGCCATCAACGATCGCAGAGGAGCGCGATGAGCACGAGCACACACGTCCTGATCCCAGGAGCATGGATGGGGGCCTGGATCTGGCGCGACACCGTCACCCGCCTCACCGGGCGCGGCATCGCGGCCATGACCTTGACGCTCAGCGGCCTGTCGCCAGCGGTGGGCCAACCGCCCTCCGCTGACGCATCCACCGTCGGCCTGCTCCAGCACGTCCACGACGTCATCGACCACCTCGACGCCCTCGACCTGCACGACGTCGTCCTGGTCGGGCACTCCTACTCGGGGCTCATCGCCGGGATGGTCGCCGACCGGCTCGGCCGGCGGGTACGCCACACCGTCTACATCGCCGCCTTCCTGCCACGCCAGGGTCGCTGCCTGCTGGACGACTGGGGCCACGATCCGCAGCAACGCCGTGCGGAGATGGACCAGGTACGCGCCGACGGCATGCGCTGGGCGCCACCTCCTGCCGCCGCTCTGGAGCTCGAGCAGGACCTGAGCGCGGATGACCGGCGGATGCTCAACGCCGGGTTCGTCGACCACCCAGGCCGCACCGTGCTGGAAGCGGCGACACTGGATCGGCCCGTCACCTCCACGGCCGCGACCTACGTGGCCACCGCGCCAGCCGGGCAGGACCCCCCGGCCAACGTGCCCGCGGAGGTTCGCGGCGACCTGCCCGAACGCTGGCGGCTTCGGACGTTGACCAGCGGGCACTGGCCGATGCTCTCGGCCCCGGACGCCGTCGCCGACCTCATCGTGCACGCCCACGCTGCCGGAACGAGCCGCTGAGCAGCCTGACAGCCGACTCCGCGGCCTTGCGCACCCAGCCGCCTCGCAGCACGTGGTTCGACGCCACACGATGCAGGCGACGCTCATGGCCATCGCCCGGTCATGGTTCCTCTTTATGTCAACCGCGACTATTGCGACGGCTCGACCGAGTGGGGATGCTGGTGGCGGCGGCTCCGGGAAGTGGCTCATCCGAAGAACTGGCACCGGGGTCGCAGTCGGTCGCGCTGGAGTGTCAAGGCCCAGGTTCGATGGAGGGTGTGGTGTGTCCCGTGTTCCACGGAGGTGAGTAGTTGGAGTCTCAGGCCACGGTGATCTTCTGCTGCAGCTCGAACTCTATCGGTGTCAGCCAGCCCAGTCGCCCATGCCGACGCTACCGGTTGTGCCAGATCTCCAGGTACTCGAACATCGCGTTGGCCAGCTCGATGCGCTTCTGCCACCGTCGACGATCCAGCAGCTCAACCTGCATCCGCGACCAGAACGACTCGATCATCGCGTTGTCGTAACAAACTCCGATGCTGCCCATCGACGGCAGCAGCCCACTGGCCCTGGCCCGGTGGGTGAAAGCCCAGGAACCGAACTGAACTCCATGATCGGAATGTATGATCGTTGCCGGTTCGGGGCGGCGTGAGCCGATGGCCATGCCCAGCGCGTTGGTGACCAGCGCTGCAGTGGGTGAGGAGTCGATCGACCAGCCGATCACCCGCTGGGAGAACGCATCCAGTACCACTGTGCAGTACACCTTGCCCTCCCGGGTCGGGGGCTCAGTGATGTCGGTGACCCACAGCTCGTCCCGCGCGGTCTGGGTGAAGCGGCGGTCCACCAGGTCGGTGGCGATCGCGTCACGGTTGGTACGGACCCACTTGGGGCGGCCGGCCACTCCCTTCAGCCGAGCGCGGTGCATGAGCAGCTCCACAGTGCCCCTGGAGACCGCCAGACCGCGCCCCAGAGTCAGTTCGGCGTGGACTCGTCGCCTGCCGTAGGTCCCTCGGGACGTGGTGTGGATCTCGTGGATGACATCGGTCAGCAGCGCGTGGCGCACTTGGCGAGCTGACGGAGCGCGGTTCTTCCACGCGTAGTAGCCCGAGGCCGAGACGCTCAGCTCCCGTGCAGCGACCTCGATGCTCACCCCCTTTGCGGCCATCACTTCGATCGCTTGGTAGCGCCTTTCGGGGGCACCACCTGCCTCAGCAGCTCACTGGCCCGCCGGTGCACCGCCAGTTCGGTCTCCAGTTGCGCAATGCGTCGTTTCGCCGCGCTCAGCTCGGCCTGCTCGGTGCTGCTGACTCCCGGCACCAGGCCCTTGTCGATGCGGTCCTGCCGGCGCCAGGTGTAGATCGCCTCCGAGCTGACGCCCAGGACTTCTGCGACCTCGGCTACCGCCCGACCGGACCCGACCAGGTCCAACACCTTACGGAACTCCGCCGGATATCCACGCCGTCCCACACGCCCTCCTCAGGGAGTCGAGTGGCCACCGTCTCCAGTCATCGGACTCCGTGGAAGGCGGGACACACCAAGGCCTCCATCAAACCCGGGCCTTGACAACGCCGCCATGGAGTTGTTCTTCGGTCTGGTGCGGAAGAACGTCCTCAACCGGCAGACCCGGGCCACCCGCGAGCATCTGCGCCTGGCGATTGTCACCTGGATCGAGACCAGCTACCACCTCCGACTCCGCCAGCAACTCCTTGGACGGCTGCCGCCCATCGAGTACGAGACACTCCTGCAACCAGCTCACACCGCCTGACCGCATCCAACCCCCGAGGTCAACCGGAGTGGGGGCAGATTCAGGTGTGCAGGACGGCCGTGGTGCAGGATCGTCACGACCTTGCCGGTGTATCCCGCCCGGCGGGCGGGCAGCCGCACAGCTCTTCGGTGCGCGGCTGCCCCCGTCAGCGTGGCGGGCGGAAGGCGGCCAGCGCGGGCAGTGCGCGACCGTCGTGGGTGAACATCGTGAGGTTGTCGTTGGGGTTGCCGGCGCCCGGCTCCCAGCCCACCCCCGGCAGCCAGGCGGGCTCCCAGGCGAAGAACCCCAGGCAGCGGCGTTCCGACACCGCCAGTAAGACCTCTCGCAGCGCCTCGAAGTAGTCCGCCTGGCCCTGCGGGGTGGGCGGGAACCGACTGATGTCGGGTAGTTGCTCGGGCCGGGCGATGAGGTTCTCCAGCCCGTCGCCGTCCTCCAGCGTCCACGGGTAGGCGGTCTCGACGAGCACGAGGTCCTTGCCGTAGTGGGTGGCGAGGTCGTCGAGGTTGGTGTGCAGGTCGTCCAGCGAACCGTGCCAGAACGGGTAGTACGACTGTCCGATGACGTCGAAGTCGACCCCTTCGGCGAGCACGTGGTCGTAGAACCAGCGGGAGCCGCCGTTGTCGCCGCCACGGTCGATGTGCACCATCACCGGCACGTTCCGGCGCCGGGGGTGCACGTCGCGCACCCCCGCGATCCCGGCTCGGAGCAGGGTGGTGAAACCGGTCCAGTCGGCCGGCTGCCCGGGGCGGTACACCTGACCCAGGGGCCACAGCATCCCGGCGGTGACCTCGTTGCCGACCTGCACCATGTCCACCCGGCCGCCGCCGTCCGCGATCGCCCGCAAGGTCTGCGCGGTGTAGGAGCGGACGGTGCGGGCCAGGGTGGCGAGGTCCTGACCCACCCAAGCCGCGGGGGTCGTCTGGTGGGCAGGGTCGGCCCAGAAGTCGGAGTAGTGCAGGTCCACCAGGACCTTCAGCCCGGCGCGCTTCGCGCGCCGGGCGAGCTCCACGGTGGAGGCGGTGCCGCTGTACCCGGCGGGCGGGTCCACCCACACGCGCAGGCGCACCCAGTTGGCGCCCTGCGAGCGCAGCAGCTGCTCGACGGGTCGAACCCGCCCGCGGGCGTCGGCGTAGCGGGCGCCGGCCGCCTCGCTCTGCAGCAGGAACGACAGGTCCGCGCCGCGCACGGCGAGGCCGGGTCCGCCACCGGGGGCTGCCGCGGCGGTGGGCCCGGCCGCGACCAGGGCCGCACCGGCGGCGGGGGCGGCCGCCAGCGCGGCCAGCAGGCTGCGCCGGCGCAGGCGGGTGGTGGTGCTGGTGGTGGTCATGGCGCTCCTTCGCGTCGGGACGGGGGAACAGCAGGTGGTGGGGGCGCCCCTCCGGGTCAGCCCACCGGGACCGGCTCGGTCCATGTCGCCGCGTCGACGACGTGGACCGCGTCGAGGGCGCCGAGCTGCTTCTCCGCCCCCGCCAGGCGACGGGCGGCGTCGGCGGGCAGGTGCACGGGGGCGCCCACGGCCAGGGGCAGCAGGTGCAGGGTCACCTCGCTGGTCGTGCTCACGCCGGCGTCGCGCAGCGACACCGTCCAGCGCGAGCCGTCCCAGAAGCGGTCGGTGACGGTGCGGCCGTCCACGCGCAGTTCGGCGACGTCCCCGGCCCAGTCCACGTCCAGCACGGGGTCACGGCCGGGGTCGGCCACCCAGGCGGGCAGCTCCAGGCGCAGCACCGCGGCGTGCTCGTCGAAGCTCGCGGCGGACGGCGCCGAGGCGCGCCCGCCGAACTCGCCGTGCAGCACCGGCACGGTGGCCGACGCCTCGCGCAGCGCCGTGACGGGCACCGCGCCCCGGCGTCCCGGCGGGCTCGTGCGCTGCAGCGGCAGCGCCGCGAAGGCGCGGGCGCCGGCGTCGTAGACCCGCACGCCGGGCTCCTCGCCGCTGGCACGGCAGGTGACGACACCGTCCGCACCCCAGGCCAGCGGCGCCGCCGACAGCAGCAGGCGCCGGGCGCCGCCGGTGGTGCCGGGTTCGACGACCCACGCCTGCCGCGCCACCGCCGCAGGCAGCACGAGCACGTCCAGCGCACCGCGCGGGCCGCGCACCCGCACCGGCCCCTCGCCCGGGGTGACGTCGTGCACGCGCAGGCCCTCGTGGTCACGTCCGTCCAGCGCGGCGCCGTCGGTGCCCTCCAGGACGGTGCCGGTCGGCACGGCGACCTCGCAGCCCACGCCGTCCTCCGCGGTGAGGACCAGCACGGGCACCCCGGTGCCCGGCCCACCCGGCAGGACGGTCAGGGCGGAGGCGGTGGCCCACTCCAGGCGGGCACCGCCCAGTTCCAGGCGCAACGGCCAGCGCGCCAGCGTCCCCGCGTGCACCGCGACCGGCCGCGACGGCAGCACCAGCGGATCGTCCGCCCCCACGCGCACCGAGAACCGGGCGCCGGGGTGGGTGTCCAGCGGCACGTGCGGCTGGTGCCAGGAGACGAAGAGGAACCCGTCCCCGCGCTCGGCGTCGGCGCGCACCGCCCAGCGCAGCGTCGTGGTGTCCTCCACGCCGGTGGGGCGCACCAGAGGCAGGGACGAGGGCATCGTCGCCAGGCGCTCACCGAAGGCGGCGAGGAACGCGTGCTGGCGGCGCAGCTCGGCGTGGCTGGGTGCCAGGGTGCCGGCCTCGCCGACGGGGGCGTGGAAGTCGTAGCCGCGGCGGGGCACGTCGTTGGGGTAGCCGGTGGCGTGCGACTCGTGCGCGTCCCCGGCCGGGTTCGTCCCTCCGGCGTACATGTAGTAGCCCTGCCAGGCGGAACCGTTGCCGATCTTGCAGTGGGCCACGGCAGCCACGTCGAGCGCGGCCGGGCGCGGCCGGCGGTGGTAGGCGGTGGCCATGCCGCCGCTCAGCTCGCACGTCGCGGGCGGGAACAGCGTCGAGGGGCTGCGCGGCACCGCGCCGGCGGCCGCGGCGGTGCCGGTGCGGGCGCGCACGTCGGCGCCGATGCCCGGGTCGTCCCACACGTGGGAGAAGAAGAAGTGCTCGCGGAACGTGGGGTCCCAGGGTGCGTCGGCGTCCACCCAGAACCCGTCGCCGTAGCCGCCGTACAGCGGCAGCACCTCGCCCTCGGGCAGCTGCGCGCTGCCCCAGGCGGTCGCCGTCCACAGCGGCGCGCTCATCCCCGCCTCGCGCGCCAGCCGCTTGAGGGTGAGCAGGTGCTGCGGCTGGTCGTAGAGCTCGTTGTCCAGCTGGATCGCCAGCACCGGGCCGCCGGCGGCGCGGGCGCGGCCCGCGAGGGCGGCGCCGATGCGACCGAACCACTCGCGCACCAGGTCCAGGTAGGCCGGGTCGTCGGTGCGGTGCGCCACGTCCGCCGCCTGAACCCAGTCGGGGAAGCCGCCGTTGCGGGTCTCGCCGTGCACCCACGGGCCGATGCGCAGCACGACGTCCAGGCCGGTGCGCTCGCACTCGTCCACGAAGGCGGCCAGATCGAGGTTCCCCTCGAAGCAGGCCCGGCCGCGCTCGGGCTCGTGGTGCAGCCAGATCACGTACGTCGACACGACGGTGACCCCGCCGGCGCGCACGCAGCGCAGCCGCTCGGCCCAGCGCTCACGCGGGAGGCGGCTGTAGTGCACCTCGCCGGAGACGGGCACGACGGGGCGCCCGTCGCGCTCCAGCCAGCGGTTCGTCAGGCTCAGGCCGGCGCGCCGGTCCTCCTCGTTCGCCATCGCGGGCCGCACCAGGGGCGTCGACCAGGGGTGGTGCACGAGGGCGAGGGGCGCGGTGCCGCCGGGGGCGGGGGGTGGCGTGGGCACTCGGGGTCCTTCCGGGGCGTCGTCGCCGGCCGTGGCGGGCAGGCGGCCCGCCGGACGGTGCAGCTGTACTCGCGGCTGTGATCGGTCACAGGCCTCGATCCGCACCGTAATCGCGCCGGTGGTGGGATGTCGAGGGGTTCCCCAGGGACTTGACAAGACCACCTGCGACGTCGACTGTAACCGGTCACAGGCCGTGGACGAGTCGCCCGGCCCCCGGCTCCGCGACGACGCGGAGAGGTCGATCGAGGAGGATCAGTGCGTTCGAAGCCGATGTCCCGCGCCAACCACCGGAGCACCGCGCCGGCGCCCCGCCCGAGCCGACGCCGCACGCTGGCCGCCGTCGCCGCCGCGGCCCTGCTGCTGGCCGGGTGCAGCGGCGGTGGCGGCACCAGCACCGGCGGCGACGGGCCCGTCGAGCTCACCTTCTGGACGTGGGCGCCGAACATGGAGCAGGTCGTGCAGACCTGGAACGAGAGCCACCCGGACGTCCAGGTCACCGTCAACAAGCAGGACGGCGGAGACGCCGCGGTGACCAAGCTGCTCACCGCCGTCAAAGCCGGCAGCGGCGCACCGGACCTCATGCAGGCCGAGTACCAGAAGATCCCCACGCTGGTCTCCTCCGACGCCCTGGCCGACATCTCCGACCAGCTCGGCGACGACGTGCAGGACGCGTTCCCGTCCTCGGTGTGGAACAGCGTCACGCTCGGCTCCGACGCCGTGTACGCCGTGCCGCAGGACTCCGGCCCGATGATGTTCCTGTACCGTGCCGACCTGTTCGAGCAGTACGGCATCGCGGTCCCCACCACGTGGGACGAGTACGCCGACGCCGCCCGGAAGGTCAAGGCGGCCGACCCGGCGAAGTCCCTCGGCACCTTCTCCGCCAACGACCCGGGCTGGTTCGCCGGCCTCGCCCAGCAGGCCGGCGCCTCGTGGTGGGGAATCGAGGGAGATGCCTGGAGCGTCGACGTCGACTCCGAGGCCACCCGCCGGGTGGCCGCCTACTGGGGCGGCCTGGTCGAGGAAGGGGTCATCGCCAACACCCCCATGTACACCCCGGAGTGGAACGCCGCCCTCAACGACGGCACCCAGGTCGGCTGGGTCGGTTCCGTGTGGTCCCCGGCCGTGCTGGAGGGCATCGCCCCCGACACCGCCGGCAAGTGGATGGCCGCGCCGCTGCCGCAGTGGGACGCCGCGGACCCCGCCGGCGGGAACTGGGGCGGTTCGGCCACCGGGGTCACCACGCAGTCCGAGCACCCCGAGGAGGCGGCCGAGTTCGCGCAGTGGCTGAACACCGACCCCGAGGCCGTACAGGCCCTGGCCGACGTGTCCGGCGTGTACCCCGCGGCCACCGACGCCGCCGGCCAGGCGCTCACCGACCCGCCGGCGTTCATCTCCAACCAGCCCGACTACTACGACGTCGTCGGGCGCGTCGCCGAGACGACCAACGACTTCACCTACGGCCCCAACGTCAACGTCGCCTACAGCGCCTACACCGACGCGTTCGGCGCCGCCGCTGAGCAGCGCAGCGCCGCCGCGTTCACCGCCGCCCTGGCCAGCATCCAGAGCACCACCGTGGAGGACCTGGAGAACACCGGCTTCACCGTCGCGAAGTGACCGCCCGCGGTGCGGCGTGCCGAGCGCGCGCCGCACCGCCCCGCCTCCCAGGAGCCCTCATGGCCACCGCCACCACCCCTTCCGGAACCGGCGTGCCGGTACGTTCCATACGGTCGCGCCGCTCGCTCGCGCCCTACGGCTTCCTCGCCCCGGCGGTCATGCTGTTCGGCGCGTTCCTCGCCGCACCGATCCTCTACGCGCTCTACCTCAGCTTCCGCAAGGCCGAGGTCAAAGGTCTCGGCCTCGGTTCCGCCGGCCGCACCGAGACGTGGGCCGGGCTGGGCAACTACACCCGGGCGCTGAGCGACCCGGAGTTCCTCGCCAGCGTGGGCCGCGTGGCCCTCTACGGCCTCGTCCTGGTGCCGGTGATGATGGCGCTGGCCCTGGTGCTGGCGCTGCTGCTGGACTCCGGGCGCACCCGCGTCGGCGGGTTTGCCCGGACGTCCATCTTCCTGCCCTACGCGGTGCCGGCCGTGGTCGCCTCGCTGCTGTGGGGTTTCCTGTACCTGCCGCGCGTCAGCCCCCTGGTGGACGTGCTGGAGGCCGTGGGCCTGCCCGCCCCCGACCTGCTGTCCCCCGACCTGGTGATCTTCGCCGTGGCGAACATCGCCCTGTGGGGCGGTGTCGGCTTCAACATGATCGTGCTCTACACCGCGCTGCGCTCGGTGCCGGGCGACGTCTACGAGGCGGCCCGCCTGGACGGGGCGAGCGACGTGCAGATCGCGTGGCGCATCAAGGTCCCGATCGTGGCCCCCTCGCTCGTCATGACCTTCATCTTCTCGATGATCGCCACGCTGCAGGTCTTCGCGGAACCCACCACCCTGCGCCCGCTGAGCAACTCCATCTCCTCGACGTGGACGCCGCTCATGAAGGTGTACCGCGACGCCTTCGTCCGCAACGACGTCTACTCCGCCGCCGCCACGTCCGTCGTCATCGCCCTCGTGATGCTCGTGCTGTCCTTCGGGTTCCTCAAGCTCGTCGGGAACCGGGCCTTCGACCAGGAGAAGTGAGCCCACCGTGTCCACCACCTCCGCCCCGACGACGCCGGCCGCCCCGGCCCGCGCCCACGGCGCCGCACCCCGCCGCCGCGCCCGCACCGTCACCGCGGGCCCGCGGCCCAGCGCCGTCGTCAGCCTGCCGCTGCTGATCGGCGCCGCGTACTGCCTGCTGCCGGTCCTGTGGGTGCTCGCGGCCTCCACCAAGAGCGCCTCGGAGCTGTTCTCCACCTTCACGCTGGCGCCGAGCACCCACCTGCTCGGCAACGTCGCCGACCTCAGCGCCTACCGCGACGGGGTGTTCTGGCGCTGGATGCTCAACACCGCCCTGTACGCCGGCGTCGGCGCGCTGCTGTCCACCTTCGTCTCGGCCATGGCGGGCTTCGGGCTGGCGAAGTACTCCTTCCCCGGCAAGCGCGCCGTCTTCAACGTGCTGCTCGCAGGGGTCCTCGTGCCCGGCGTCGTGCTGGCCGTGCCGCAGTACCTGCTGCTGGCGAAGGTGGACCTGACCAACACGTACTGGTCGGTGCTGCTGCCGAGCATCATCAGCCCCTACGGCATCTACCTCGCCCGCATCTTCGCCGCCGCCGCCGTGCCCGACGACGTGGTGGAGGCCGCCCGCGTCGACGGCGCCGGCGACGCGCGCGTCTTCGCCCGCATCGGCCTGCCCATGATGCGCACCGGCCTGGTCACCGTCTTCCTGTTCCAGTTCGTGGCGATCTGGAACAACTTCATGCTTCCCTACATCATGCTCGGCGACGACAAGCTCTTCCCCGTGACCGTGGGTCTGAACGGCCTGCTCAACCAGGGCGCCTCCCAGCCCGCGATGTACACCTCCGTGGTGACCGGCGCTCTGCTGGCCATCGTGCCCCTGGTCGCCCTCTTCCTGTGCCTGCAGCGCTACTGGCAGGTCGACCTGACCAGCGGTGCGGTCAAGGGGTGAGCGTGCCCGAGCGCACCACCCCCCGCCCACCCGTCGCGCGCAAGCGACCCACCATCCGCGACGTCGCCCGCGAGGCCGGGGTCTCCTACGCCACGGTCTCGCGGGTGCTCAACGGGCACGAGTGGGTCAGCCCCGAGTCCGCGCGCGCCGTGCGCGACGCCATCGCCCGCACCGGCTACACCGCCAACCCGCACGCCCGGTCCCTGGTGACCGGCCGCTCCGGCTCGATCGCGTTCCTGCTCACCGAGCCGCAGCACCTGCTCTTCGAGGACCCCGTCTTCTCCGTGCTGCTGCGGGGGGTGGCCCAGGCGCTGTCGGAGCGGAGCCTGACCCCGGTGCTGCTCATCGCCGGCACCGGCGACGAGCGCGCCCGCGTGCTGGCCTACCTGCAGGGCCGGCACGTCGACGGCGTGCTGCTGGTCTCCTCGCACGCCGGGGACCCCCTGCCGGGGCAGCTGGCCGCCACCGACGTGCCCGTCGTGGCCTGCGGCCGGGTCCTGGGCGCGGAGGACCGCATCAGCTCGGTGTCCGCCGACGACCGGGCCGGGGCGCGCTCCGCCGTGGAGCACCTGCTGGCCACCGGCCGGCGCAAGGTGGCCACCATCACCGGCCCGCTGGACACCCCCGGCGGCGTGGATCGCCTCGAGGGCTACCGCGACGTCCTGCGCGCCGCTGGCGCTGACCCCGGCCCCGCGCTCGTGCGGCACGGGGACTGGAGCCGGCAGAGCGGCGCGGCCGCGATGCGCTCGCTACTGGAGGCGGACCCGCAGCTGGACGCGGTCTTCGTCGCCTCCGACCTCATGGCCTCGGGTGCACTGGCCGCGCTGCGCGCCTCGGGCCGCTCGGTGCCCGGCGACGTGGCCGTCGTCGGCTTCGACGACACGGGTCTCGCCGCCACGCTCGACCCGCCGCTCAGCAGCGTTCGCCAGCCGCTGGACCGCATCAGCCGGGAGATGGTGCGCCTGGTGGTGGAGGGCATCGAAGGCGGCGAGCCGCTGGCGACGACCGTCCCCACCTCCCTGGTGCTGCGCGCCTCAGCGCCCTAGCGGCTCGATGCCGAGGCCGGTGGTCCCTCCACCGGTTGCCAGGTCGAGCGAACCCGCGGCGTAGCTGGACCCGAGTTCCTCTCGGTGAGCGGTGAGCAGCGCGTCGGCGCGGCGAGTCTGCTCCAGGTCAGCCGGTGCAACCGGTTCGGTGAGGCCCGGGGGAGGCGAAGACGTAGGGGGTTCGGGGGGAGGTCGGAGTCGGCGGGGGCAGGTGGGTGGTGAAGTTGGAGGGCGTGGCTCCCCGGCGCTGGTGCAGGCGGGTGGCGATCTGGTGCTCGAGCACGGCGCGGGACCCGCCCTGCTGCACGGCGCTGGCGGCGTACCACTGGCGCAGGTCCTGCTGATCGAGGCGGTCCAGCAGCAGGCGCACGTGGCCCCGGGGCAGTTGTGCCACAGGTTGTGGCACGAGGCCGGTCCCGGTGGGCCAGGCGGCGGCGAAGGCGCGCGTGGGGTGCAGGTTGCGCCGGGAGAAGCCGCGCTGGTCGGGGAAGGCGGCGCGCAGGTCGATAGCGAGGCGGTCGATGACCTTCGCGCCCCAGTCGTGCCGGTGCTGGCGCTCGAGGATGTCCCGGCCGATGGTGTGGTACAGCTTGAGCAGTTCGGTGTTGGCCGCGCGCGGCGCGGACCTTGCTGGTGCGCACCCGCTCCTTCAGCGCCTCGAGCAGCTCGGCGTAGCCCGCGGGAAGGTCAGCGGGCCGCTCGCCAGGTCGGTCATCGTCACCGGGTGCGGCTGGGGTCAGGTCGCGTGAGGTTCCCGAAGCCGTGGCGGGAGCGAGCGCAGGGCCACACCACTCGCTGGCCCAGCGCGGCGCACGGGCGCCGCAGGCTCACATGACCGCTCACATGACCGGCCGCGGCGCTCGCGGGCTGCCTGGTGCGGCTTTGACCGGCCTTCGGGGCTGGTGACACCCCGCCCCGAATGGCGCCCGCGGCCGTGGACACCCGGGCGGTGACATCCGGGGGCGGTGGTCCGCGGGTGTCGGCGCTCGCCGTGTGCCGGTGCCCGCCGCACAGGTCCCCTGGTCGGGACCCCGGCCAGGGTCCGTGCCGACCGGGACCCCGGGTGGACTGTGTGTCGTCGAGGCCGCACTTTCGGGGTGGACGGGCGCTGACGGAAGACGTCACCTCGCTGAGGCTCTCAGGCGACACACAACGTGGGCCGACCACGAAGCTGACTCACGTGCGCGCTGCAGCGCCCCGACCCGGGGCGGCGGGTGCAGCAAGGACATGCCGCCCGATGCGTGCGGATGTCCACCTGCCTGACGAAGCCGCGCGGGCGCTCGCGGGCTGGATTCGTGCTGTCTCGGGCGAGAGCTGCCACCGGAACCGCACCGCGCGCGCAGGTCGCCCAGCGCGTGAACTGCCACCTGGTCGTGCGGCAGTCCCTGCAGACCAGGCGAGTGCCCATCCCGGCCGTGGCATGTCGTCGTCCCCGTCAGCTCCACCGCTTGACACTGCTGGGAAGGGGGAGCATGCTCGAGCCAGCAAGTACAACGTTGTACCTCACTCGCTCCCGGCTGCACTGCAGCCCCATCCATCGCCGGCTCGACACCGTCGTCGACCTTCTCCTCGACTCTGCGGGCGGCTGAAAGGCGCTGAAGAACCCATGAAGCGATCGCTCGCAGCGCTTGCGCTCCTCGGTACCGCAGGAGCGCTGCTGACCGGCTGTTCGTCCTCGACCTCCCCGGGGCAGGGCGACGGACCGGTGACGTTGACGTTCTGGCACGGCTACACCGCCGCCGATGGCGAAAAGCTCAACGAGATCATCGATGACTTCAACGCCTCGCAGGACGAGGTCGACATCGAGTACTCGGTCAAGACGTGGGCGGTGATCCAGAACTCGCTGTTGCCGGCCCTCTCGGCTGAGCAGGGCCCGCAGCTGGTCGCGCTGCCGGCAGAGCAGTTGCCGGTCTACGCGGGCAAGGGCGCACTGGCCGACCTCGACGACTACTACGCCGCCAGCGCCGACGCCGCCGCCTTGAACCCCGCCGCGGTGCGAATGGAGGAGGTGGGCGGCACGAAGTACGGCGTGCCCACCGGCTTCGTCCCCCTGTCGGTGATCTACAACAAGGCCATGTTCGCCGAGGCCGGGATCACCGACTTCCCCACCACCTGGCAGGAATGGGTCGAGGTGGCTGAGAAGCTCACGATCGATCGTGACGGCGATGGCACCCCGGAGCAGTACGGCCTGGCCCTGCCCGATCACCAGACGGTCGCCAACGGCGTGTGGGCCACCCTCTTCGCCGCCGGCGGCGGCTCCATCACCGAGGGGGAGACCGCCACGCTGAACTCACCCCAGAACCGGCAAACGCTGGCGTTCTGGAGCCAGGCCGTGCAGAACGAGCACATCTCGCCCACGGGCCTGGACGGCATCAAGGCCGATGAACTCTTCAGTGCCGGCAAGGCCGCCATGGAGATCGCCGGGCCCTGGATGGCTTCAGTGGCGCAGGAGAACGGCATCGACTACGCCCTGGCACCGATCCCGGCGGGCCCAGCTGCCCAGGTCGCCTCGGCAATCGGCGTTTCGATGGCGGTCACCGCGCAGGCCGATGCGGCCGAGCAGGAAGCGGCACAGAAGTTCTTCGACTACTTCTACAGCCCAGAGGTGACCACCGAGTGGTCCCTGGGCTCGGGCTGGCCGCCGCTGCGCACGGACGTGCCCACCTCGGCGGTGGCCGCCAACCCGGTGGTCGCCTCGCTGACCGACATGGCTGAACTGGCGCAGCCGCTGCTTCCCGGTGTCATCAACAGCGCCGACGTCCTGGCCGCCGTGGACGAGGCCACCCAGCAGGCCCTGGCGGGCAAGGACCCGGCTGCCGCCTTGGACGACGCCCAGCCGAAGGTGCAAGAAGCGCTCAACGAGTGAGCAGGCACCGTAGCACGGGATGCGGCACGGCCTCGTAGCGCGGTCCCCCAGCACGAGTCCGGGCTGTGGAACCGCGGGTCAGCAGGGGGCGTCGCTGCGTCCCGCGATCGTGCCCGGCGATCGGACCGGAGTTCAGAGCGGCACGGTTCGATCATCCAGTAGTTCCCGTCGTCGAGTGGTGAGGGAGATCCAACATGGCGACATCGACCCAGCAGCGGGTCCGCGTCTACAAACCGCCTCGGCAACTGGGCGGTCGCGGGCCGTTGAACCGCTCGCAGCGGCGCACCGCGGCCGCTCTGTGCTTCCTGGCGCCGGCCTTGACGATCCTGCTGACCTTCGTTGGCTGGCCGATGCTCTCGGCGTTTCGCACCTCGCTGTACGACTCGAGCGGGTTCGGTCAAGAAACCTATACCGGCCTGGGAAACTACGTCACCGTCTTCACCGACGCCACCTTCCTCAGAGCATTGGGCAACACTGCCGTCTACGCCGTGATGTTCACGCCCCTGGCCCTGATCAGCGCCCTGGGACTGGCGCTGCTGCTGAACGATCCCCGCCTTCCCCTCAGGGGCCTGTTCCGCACCGCGCTGTTCTTGCCGTTCATCGTCTCCCTGGCCGTGGCGGCCCTGGCGTGGAACTACCTGATCGACCCCCAAGTGGGTCTGCTGAACTACTGGCTGCGGGGAGCCGGCATCCAGATCGGCGACGTGCTGCAGAACCCGACCCTGGCGATGCCGGCGGTAGTGGTGGTCGCGGTGTGGAAAAGCTTCGGCTTCTACATGGTCATCTTCATCGCCGGACTGCAGGACATCCCGGACAGCCTGTACGAAGCAGCCCGCATGGACGGCGCTGGAGCGGTGGGACGCTTCCGCCACGTCACGCTGCCACTACTGACCAACACCACCACCTTCGTGGTGATCTTCGCCCTGATCGCCGCCCTTCAGGCGTTCGACCAGATCTACGTCATGACCCAGGGCGGGCCCTACCACGCCACCGACACCGTGGTGACCCAGATTTACGAGACCGGCTTCCAGAAACTCGACCTGGGGGTGGCCTCCGCCTTGTCGTACGTGCTGCTGATCGCCACGCTGATCCTGAGCCTGGCGCAGTTCCTGCTGGCATCGCGCAAGGAGAAGGACGTGAGCGCGTGAGCACCACCACCGCTGACACCAGGTACGCGGCGAGCACCCCGTCGCGCACCAACGTGCCCCGACGCTCCACGAGAACCACAGGGGTGCGCCGGTGGGTGCTGTGCCTGCTCGTCGCCGCCGCAACATTGGCCTTGCTGCTTCCCATCTTCATCATCGTCTTCACCGCCTTCAAGCCCGTGGCCGAGGTCAACGCCTACCCGCCCACCTTGCTGCCGCAGCAGTGGACGCTGGAGAACTTCCGGACCATCTTCGATCAGTTGCCCTTCGCGCGGCTGATCGCCAACAGCTTCGTCTTCGCCGGCGGGGTGACGCTGTGCGCGCTCGTCTTCGACTCCTTGGCCGCCTACGCCCTGGCCCGCCTGGACTTCACCGGCTCACGGCTGCTGCTGGTGCTCATCGTGGCCAGCTTGATGATCCCCTTCCAGGCCACGCTCGTGCCGATCTACCAGCTGCTGGCGGACCTGGGCTGGATCAACACCTTCGCCGCGTTGATCGTGCCACGAGCTGCGGACGCCTTCGGCATCTTCTTCCTGCGCCAGTTCTTCCTGGCCCTGCCGCGCGACCTGGACAACGCCGCACGCATCGACGGTGCATCGGAGTGGCGCATCTACCGCAGCATCGTGCTGCCCAACGCCGTACCGGCACTGCTGACCCTGGCCGTGTTCACCTTCGTCAACAACTGGAACGACCTGCTGTGGCCACTGGTCTTCAGCACCGGAGAGCAGATGGGCACCATCACCTCCGGGCTCACCCTGCTCACCGGACCCAGCGGCATCGTCCCCTACGGGGTGATGATGGCCGGCTCGCTGATCGCCCTGGCCCCGCTGGCAGTGCTCTTCGCCCTCGTGCAGCGCCGCTTCATCGCCAGCGTGGCCACCAGCGGCCTGAAGTGAGCACGGCTGCGGCGGATCACCGCCGGTCGCAGTAGCACGCCGTGACGTTCCCCAGGTCGCCGAGCCCCACAACCACCCTATCGATCCGCACCGCACCGATCTCCACTGAGCCGGCACCCACTGAGCCGGCCCCCATCGCACCAAGGAGCGCTTGCAGCATGAGCTGGCACGACGACGGACGACTGCACTTCGCGCTCGGCATCGAGAACACCTTCGTGCCGCAAGAGGGCCCCGGGCAGCGGGCGATCGACGAATACGAGCTGACCGAGCACTACACCCGGTACCGCAGTGACCTGGCGCTGGCCAAGGACGTCGGCGCCGAGCTGCTGCGCTGGGGCATCCCCTGGCACCGGGTGAACCCGGCCGCCGGGCAGTGGGACTGGGCGTGGGTGGATGGTGCCATGGCCCGCTTCGCTGAGCTGGGTCTGGAGCCGATCGTGGACCTGTTGCACTACGGCACACCGCTGTGGCTGAGCGATCAGTTCGCCAACCCCGACTTCCCACGGCACTTCGCCGAGTACGCCGGACGTGTCGCCGAGCGCTACGGGCACATCGCTACCAGTTACACACCGGTGAACGAGCCGATGATCCACGCGCAGTTCTGCGGACAGTACGGGTACTGGCCCCCCTACTTGCGCGGGCAGCGTGGACTGCTCACCGTGGCCACCAACCTGGCCGAAGCCTCCGCACGGGCGCAGCGGCGCATCCAGCAGGTGCTGGGGGAGCGTGCCGTCTTCGTGCACGTCGACGCAGGCTTTCGCTACGTCGGCGACATCCACGTGCCCGAGCACGCCGAGCGCGTGCAGGCGATGCTGCACGAGCGATACCTGGTCGAGGACCTGCTGACCGGCCGTGTCGGGGCTGAGCATCCGCTGCACGCGGACCTGCTCGATGCAGGCGTTACGCCGTCCCGCCTGGACGCCTTCGAGCAGGACCCGACTCCGCCGACGGTGATGGGGGTGAACTACTACCCGCTGCACTCCACCGAGGTCTTCGAAGCCGGGGTGCACCACGGCGGGGGCTTCGCCGATCCACGCCCCACCCGCGATGACGGGGTCAGCGGGCTGCGCGAGGTCCTCACCGCCTACGAGGAGCGCTACCAGGTGCCCGTCATGCTTACCGAGACGTGCGTCACCGCGCCCGTCGCCGAACGCATCACGTGGCTACAGGAGTCCGTGGCCGAAGTGCACGCCCTGCGAGCGCAGGGGCGGCGTGTGGTGGGCTACACGTGGTGGCCGCTGTTCGACATGTACGAGTGGACCTACCGGCACAGCGATCGACCTCGCCGTGACCACCTGCTCACGATGGGCCTGTACGACCTGGTGGAAGCCCCTCACGGGCTGCAGCGAGAACGCACTCCCGTCGCCGACGTCTTCCACCACCTGGCCGGCCAGGCAGCCACGACGCCCGGCCAGGTGGTGGAAGACGTCGGCACCGGCACCGGCACCGGCACCGGCACCGGCACCGGCACCGGCACTGTGCCCGCGCCGCACGCCCCGGCACAGGAATCCACCCCCATGACGCCAGCAGCGCCCGCACCGGTCGCCCCGTAGGTCCCGTGCGAGGTGCAGGGGTGAGCCGTGATTCACCCGGCCGCGGACCACGGCGTGGAGCGACAGGCGGCTGCTCGGGCCCGCCTGCTCAGCGGCGAGCAGGACCTGCGCGCCGCGCCGGCGCGGAGTCTAGTACTGGTGCGGGGCTGGCATGGCCTGCCGCGCAGCTACCCTGCTTCGGGAAGAGGGAGATCGGGATGGACGTCCAGAGCGCGGGAGCACGCACATGTCGGTGACGTTGCACGACGTGGCCAAGGCCGCCGGTGTCTCGATCAAGACGGTCTCCAACGTGGTGCGGGGCCAGGGCAGCTTCAGTGCTGCCACTCGAGAGCGCGTTCGCGTGGCCATCGAGCAGCTGGGCTACCGCCCCAACGTGGCTGCGCGTGGGCTGCGTACCGGCCACCTGGGGGTCATCAGCCTCATCGTTCCCGACATCCGCAACCCCTACTTCGCCGAGTTGGCCGACGCGGTCATGACCGTGGCCGCCGGGCACGACCTGCTAGTGGTCATCGAGCAGTCCCGCGGTGAGCGTGAGGTGGAGCTGGAGCTTCTGCGCGGTGAGCGCACCCAGATGGTTGACGGCATCCTCTTCAGCGCGTTGGGCCTGATCGATGGACACGGGGTCGCTGCCTCGATCACCACCCCGGTCGTGGTGCTCGGTGAACCCATCGCCGACTGGCCAACCGACCATGTCACCATGCGCAACACCGAAGGTGCCCAGACGGCCACCCAACACCTGATCGACGAGGGGCGCCGGCGCATCGCGGCGCTGGGGGCTCTGCGCGGGCACCAGCGTGGGACGGCGGCCCTGCGGCTGGCTGGCTACCGTCAGGCCCTGGCCGGTGCGGGCCTGCCCTACGACGAGGATCTCGTTCTCGACGTCGGCGCCTGGACCCGTGCAGCCGGAGCTGAAGGCACCCGCCGGCTGCTGCACGAGCACCCCGACGTCGACGGCTTGGTGGCGTTCAATGACGCGATGGCGCTGGGTGCTGTGCGCGTGCTCGGCGATGCCGGGCGCGCGGTCCCCGCAGATGTGGCCGTGGTCGGCTTCGATGACATCGACGAGACCCGCTACAGCGTGCCGGCGCTGAGCACGATCAAGCCCGGCTTGAGCGATATCGCCACCACGGCCGTCGGCTACCTGCTCGAGCGCATCCACGCAGCGAACTCGACACTGCCCGCGCGCAGTCACCTGGCCGACTTCGAACTGCTGGTCAGGGAGAGCTCCACGGTGCGGGTGGGTGCCGACCGCTGCGTCGGCACCTGAGGGAGCGTCTGGGCGTGAACGCACGGGTGTGTTCGCCCGGCGTACGCTCACCGAAGCATCGCGCCGAGCCGCTGTGTGCTCGTCCGCGCGGGTACCTCGCAGTGATGCCTATGGCGACGGCGCCTTCGTGGGCGGTGCTGCAGGGGCGCGAGACTGGACGACGAAGGGGGTGCCTGCCGCATCGGACGGGTACCCCCTTCGTTGCTGCCGCTGTTCACTCCAGTGAGCGACTGCGCGCGAACAACCCTCTGGCTACGAACAGCGGTGGGGATCCAGCATGGCTGCGGGCTAGAAGATCTGGATCTGGTCCAGTTCGGCGAAGCCGTTGGCCTTGGTGAACTTGATGGTGTTGCTACCGGCCTTCAGGGTGACCTTCGCCTGTGCCCAGCCGAAGCGGCCCCAGTTGGCGGTGACGGGGTGGCTGATCGTCGCGGAGGTCCCGCCGTTGACCTGCAGCGAGTGAGTGCTGGCGGCCCCGCTGCCGTTGTCGTAGCGCACGTTCATCGTGTAGGTGCCTGCGGTGGCGACGTTGACGGTGAAAGTCAGCGCAGCACCGGTGGCGTTGATGTCGCCGACCTTGGACCCGCCGGCTGCGGCAGGGTTGGTCACCAGGCGGGTTCCGCTGGTGCGGACGGCGCTTTCCGCTTCGTACTGCTGCGCGCCGATCGGGATGGAGCCGACACGCACGTCGTTGTAGGTGGTGGCCAGGTTCTCCACGTTGGTCGACTGGTACAGCGTTTTGCCGTCGACGCTGGTGTCGAAGCCCTGTGCGAAGCCGCTGAACGTGCCGCCTTCGGTGTCGGTGGAGTCGTAGGTGACTGCGTAGGGCAAGCGTTCCCAAGTGCCGGAGCCGAGGTTGTAGTTGACGTAGAAGTTCTGCCCGCGATCGATCGCCCCCGCCGCGGTCAGGGACCACTTCGAGGAGACGATGACCATGCCCATCGGGCCGCCGGTGGGTACGTAACGCACCTCCGGGGAGGAGCCGATGCCCAGGCCGTCGGCGAGCTTGATGGGGGTGCCGATGCTGTCGGCCGGGGACCAGTTCAGCCCGTCCGGGGAGATCTTGAAGTAGACCGGTGCGTTGTTCTGGGACTGGCTGGGGCGGTTGACGACCTCGAAGGTGGCGATGTAGCGCCCGTCGGACATGCGAGTAAGGGTGATCATGCCGGGGCGGTTGCGGGCTCAGGCGGTCAACGCAACACCTCCGCCAGCACCTGCGAGGGTGACCGAAAGCCAAGGGTCTGTCGAGGCCGCTCGTTGAGTTCTCGAGCGATGGCGTCGAAGTCCGCCTGCGTCAGGGTC
>NZ_JBJLRI010000070.1:0-21138 GCF_050871405.1 Kineococcus esterisolvens | reverse complement strand
GGGGCGGCTGGTCTTCCCCACCAGCCGCCCCGGCCGGTGCGTGCCGCGCTGTGGCAGCGGCCACCGACACCGCGCGTGCGACGTCCCATGTGCTGGTGTCGGTGCCAGCCGCCACGGTGGGGGAGTGGAGGCCCCGGACCCGACCAACCCGCGCCACCAGCACCTGCACGGCGAGCACGACGTGCGCCGGGCGCGGGTTGAGCTGGACCGGATGTTCAACGCCCAGCCGCTGATGGCCGCGTGCGTGCTGTGCGGGCACCGAGCCGACCTGACGGCCACCCTGCGTCGCCACGCCCCGAACGGCCGGTCCACAGCACAGGCCGCCGGCGTCGGTGGTGCTAACGCCCTGGCCCGCCGCGTCAGCTGACCTGGCGCGCTGAGGCGCCAGTTCAGGACCGCCCGCGCACGTCCTCCAGGAACTCCAGCAGCACCCGCGGTGGCACGTACCCGACGGGGCGCCCGTCCACGGGGGAGCGATCCAGCGGCGCGACGGTGACACCGTGCATCCCCAGGTCCACGGCCATGTCCTCGGGGAGGGGTTCATCACCGCGCAGGCGCAGCGCCCGGCGGCGGGTGGCCTGGTCTGCCTCGGCCCACCAGGAGGCCACGGCGGTGCGCTGGTTCACGTCCACCACTGTGCGCCAACAGGCTGTTGACGTCGGACGAGAAACCTCGGCGCAGGGGGTTTGCCGCGCGTCAGGCACGACACGCCGAGGTGGCACAGAGTAGTTTTCAACTACTCTGAGTTGATCTTCCTCAGGCCGCCCATGCCTTCCCGCCGCAACGGTGCAGGTCAGGAACTCGGGCGGAGTGGTTGTCCACCGCATCCACAGCCTGGGGAAATCACACGCGTGTGACACACCATGTTGTGGTGCCTTGCGATGTCGCCCCCTAGGGGTAGTGTCTGATCTACCCAGGACCTAACCCTGGGCATGACGAAGCCGCGAACGCTCTGGCTCCTGGAGCGGTAACTCCTGGAACTCCGCCATCGCTCGCGGCCTAGTCACTGCGAATCCAGAACGATCGAGAGGCTAACTGGACCCCATGGAACGTTCCGTGTCACGAACCTACGCCATGACCGCCAGAACCGCCAAGGGCGCGCTCGGCGTGTTGCTCATTCTCCTAGTGCCGCTGCTGATTTGGCACCACCCGCTGGCTGACCCGGCCCTCATGCTGCTCCCGGCGGGGGTCGGGCTGCACCTGCTCGGTGTGCCGCTGCCGACGTGGCGGCAGACGGACCCGCCCGCGCCTGCCTGACGCGCACCCTGGGGTTCCCGACGCCCCGGGACGTCGGGAACCCCAGCACCTCATCAGAACCTGTTGGTGGGGGTTCCTGCTCCTCAGCGGCCCGCCACGCCGCGGCTAGCTCGTGTGGCAGCGGAAGCCACCCGCCGTGGCGCACCAGCACCACCGCCAGCGGCCCGGCCTTCTACGAACTCGACGGCGGGGGAGCGGCCACCGTCGCCAGACCGGGTTCCGGGCGGCGCCAGTGCTCCCAAGCGTCGGTTAAGTTCGGCGTCCACAACGCCCTGGTATGAGTCCAACTTCAAGAAGGTGGCCACCAAGCCGGGCACCACCCGGACGTGGTGCAGGACCTAGAGGGCCGGGTGCGCTTGGCGCTGAGGCGACTGCGGGCCGAGGTCGACAACGGCGGGCTGCCCCTGCTGATCGAGCAGGCCCATGCTGAGGCACAGCAGCTGACCGGCCGACGCAACCGTGGGCTGCCTAGCCGGGACTGAGCGCTCTACGAGGCGGCCGGCTCCTGGGTGTGCTCGTCTTCCCGGGAGCCGGCCAGCTTCTTGGCTTCGTGCAGCAGACGGCCGACGGTGCCGATGGGCACGTCCATCTCCATGGCGATCTCGCGGTGCTTCAGGCCCTGGGCGCGCAGCTCCACGGCCCGGTCACGGCGGGCCTTGGCGCGGGCCAGGAAGTCCTCACGCGGCTCGGCCACGATCCGGCGGATGGTGCGCGGGTGCACGCCAAACTTCTCGGCGGCCTCACGGGCGGTCAGCTTCCGCCGCTGTGGAGTCTCAGCGCTCACAGGACCTCCCCAAGGATCGCCGCCCGGTCCACCTTCCTCGCCAAGGATGCCTTAGCAGCGTTGCGGCGGCGTGCCTCTAGCTGCGCCGGGGTGCTGGCCTGGCCGCCGCGCCGGCGGCCGTCCTGCACGGCCGGCTCACTGAGGCGGTTGGTGGTGGCCGCTCCCTTGGCGCGGGCCTGGGCGGCGCTGGGCTGGGCGGCGCGCTTGTGCCCGCGGGCGCTCTGGATGCGCACCAGGCCCTCGCGCGAGAAGTTGCGCCAGACCCAGCGGGCCACGGACTGCGCGGTGTGCCCGACCTCGGGCTGCGGCAGGGGCACGGCGAACTCGGTGTTGATGTTGATCGCCACCGCGGTGACGGTCTGCTCCCACTCCTGACGGTCGTCGTAGCGGTAGCGCGCCCGGTACGCCCAGGTGCGCAGCGCCTCGAAGAGGTGGTGGTTGCGGCCCAGGCCGCTCTGCTCGCGGGCGTGCTTGGGCAAGGAGCGCGGCAGCAGGGTGCCCAGGCCCTCGGCGAGCTCGCCGAGCTCGTAGGGGCGCGCTCGGCCCCAGTAGGGGTGCCAGCTTTCGTGGGTGGGGTTCTTCGTCAGCAGCCCGGCGTAGCCGGCGTCGCCGTCCAGGGCCCGGCGAAGGCCTTCTTGCACGCGGGCGGCCAGGGCCAGGGGGGCGGTGCGGGCAGCGTCGGTGCGGCACACGGGAGAGGAGAGCACCCAGCCGACGTGCCCGCGGCCGCTGACGCCCTCGGCGACCCAGGACGGCTCGGGGTGCTCCAGGGGGCGGCTGATGGCCCGCAGCAGGGTGTCGGGGTGGTCGACGTCGACGACGAGCATGGACAGCAGCGCCTTGGGGGAGTGCTCCAGGTAGCGGCGGGCCAGGGCATCAGGACGGCTTTGGCGCCAGCAGCCACGGGTGAGGTCGTCGGTGGCCAGGGGACGTCGCGGGGACCACGCAGCGGTCCACCCCTGCGCATCCAGGCGCGCGTCCAGCCCCGTGCCCAGTGGCGCGTCCAGCTGCGCGCCGGCAGGCGCGCTGAGCTGGTCGCTGGGCTGCGCGCGAGGAGCAGCGCTGGCCTTGCCTGGCATGGCGGCAACCGTGGCAGCAAGATCCCTCGGCACTGTCCGGACACGCCGACCGCACGCCAATTTTCTTCGGGTGGGGCGACCAGGAGTCGGTAGCCAAATCAGGTAGTTCCGCTCCGGCCGGTTTCCGGGCCCCCTCACGGCCCCTCCTGCGCACCCAGCCACACACAGGCGAGTCCCCCGCAAGCTGCTTGTCCGCGCGCACTGGCGTGCCCTCCTGCCGACCACGCTGCTATTCAGCCCCACCAGCTCCTCCACCTCGCCCACACCAGGCTCAGCCGGGTCGAGCCAGGTGGCGCTCCGGAGAGCACCCTGGGCAGGTGAGCGAGTCTCCCTGCCCCTCCTGCCCTGCGGACCGGCACGACGCCGCGGCACCGGGGCCGTACCGGTCCTGGCTGCGGGTGGAGGTGAACACCGTGCCGCTGCCGAGTCAGAGCTCGCCGCGCCCGGGCCCGGTCACCGACGCGACCGACGAGCGGCTGGCCGTCTTGCGCCGGCGGGTGGTCGAGCCGGTGGTGCGCAGCCTGCTGGCACCGCAAGAGCTGGAAGCGCTCAGCGTGCACTGGGGCGTGGACGGCGAGGTCGGTGACGTGTGGGTGCGCATCGACGTGCCGGGGCAGCGCTACGAGCAGTGGCTGCCCTCGCCGTGGCACGAGAGCGACCCGGCGGGCGCGTGTGAGGCTGCGCAGGCTCCGCCGACGGAAGCGGAGGTCGCCGCGCAGCTGGCGCACCAGCTGGAGGACTGGGTGTGCGAGACGCCCCTCGCCTGGGGTCAGCAGCGCACCGCCCGCTACGAGCTGCCCGCGGACTGAGCTGCTCAGCCGTGGGGCGCGGTGGCTGGCGGTGCGTCGCTGGCGGTGCGCGCCGGCGGGACTGCGCACTGCAGTGCCGGGTGATGCTCAGGGCAGGGGCGCGAAGGTGTGCGGGGCCTCGTTGATCAGTGAGCGTGCGGCGCGGGCCAGGGCTGCGTCGTCGATGGTGTAGGTGGCGTCGATGCGCGCCTCGGCCTCGTCCCAGCGGGCCGCGGCCTGCTGCTCGGGCAAGACGGTCAGCTCGGCGACCAGCTGCTGGTGCTCACGCTGAGCCTGCTCGATGAGGGCGGCGGTGATGGGCAGGGCCAGGGCGCGGTAGGCCTGCAGCACCCAGGGCAGGGGGTAGTTCAGCTCGTCGTCGTAGGCATCCAGGGTGCCGAGCAGGCCGGCGTTCATGACCATGCCGTGGAAGGTGAGCACCAGGTGCAGCGCGGCGTCGCCGTCGTAGTCGGGTGCAGTGGTCAGCTGCGGCTGGCAGGCGCGGTTCCAGATGGCCTCGAAGCGCTCATCGCTGACCGGACTGCCAAAGACGCTGCCCATGCTGCTGCCCACGGGATCGCTCACGTCTTCGACCGTAGCCGGGCCCGGCCGTGACCGGCCGGTCACTGGCGCCCGGTGTGTGGGAGTGCGGGGCGCGGCGGGGGTCCTGCTGGTGGTGCTGGTGGTGGGTCAGGAGCGGCCGCGGCCGAGCAGGTCGTTGGGCACGACGGTGAAGGCGGGGTGCACCTCGCTGGCGGGGATGTCCAAGGGTGTCTCGCCCACGGCGGTGCCGGCGGTGCGCCAGGTGGCGCCGTTGTTGACCAGCCACTCCAGGTGCACTTGCTGCTCGGCGGTCAGGTACGCCTCAAGCAGCACCGGCAGGTGGGCCTTGAGGTACTCGGAGCGCTTCTCGTTCATCTCCGCCAGGGTGTTGCCCGGTGACCACACCTCCACCGCGGCGCGGGGCAGCTCGGTGCACACCGAGTCCGCGTTCAGGGCCGGGCCGTTGACCAGGACGTCGGGGATGCGCCCGGTCAGGACGGTGCCGTCGGGGGCCAGGGTGATCGCCCAGTTGCCGGGGGCGGCGGCGTAGGTGTCGGGCCACTGGTCTTCGAACTCCAGCGCCAGGCGCTGGGCGATGCGGTGGTGGGGGTTGCCGCCGACCTTCTTGACCACGAGCTCCCCGTCGACGACTTCGATGCGTTCGCCCACGCCGGCTGTCGCGGAGGTCCAGGTGTCCACCGGGACCCCTAGACGCGCAGCGCTCAGGCTCATGTGCGCCAGCGTAGCTAGGGCCTGGCGTGCCCGGTCGGGTCCGGAAAGGCGCCCGTGCCGATCGGCGCAGTGCAGGGTCCTGGCGGTGCTCATCTGCTGGGTCGCGCCTGCAGCGCTGGCGCGCTGCACCGGGGCAGCCCTGCGGGCTGCGCCGTCGCGCTGGGCGCGACGGGAAGCGGTGCGTCTTAATCCAGCGGAGCGGCGTTCGGGCAGCCTGGTCGCATGGCGGTGCGCCACCGGCTGCGGCGGCTGCGGCGACTGCGGCGACCACAGCGGCCGCGGCGTGGCTTCGGTGGTAGCCGGTTGCGTGTCGGCCGGCCGCTGGGGCGCCGTCGCGCTGGGCGCGACGAGCGCCCTGACGCGCCCGGCCACCACCTCAGGGCAGCACCCTGGTGGGTGCGCGTGCGGCGCCCCGGCGCCGCACGACCTGCAGCCCTGCGGGCTGCCCCGGCGCGCAGGGCGCGCCGGAAGAACCCGCGCCGGTAGACTCAGGTGTTCGGGATGCGAGGTATGACTAGCGTTACGCTGGCGCTTCACGGCTAGCCACCTCGCTGCCCGCTCGCTTCGCTCGCTGGCAGGGCTCGCCCTGGGGGGCGAGCCGGTGTGCTGGCTCACTTCGTTCGCGCAGCACGCCCGGCGCTGGGGGCGCCGGGCGAAGGGCAGGGCCGGCGCCAGGGGCGCCGGGAAACGGCACCGCGCGGTGCAGCGCTTGGGGCGCTGCACCACACACTCACCGGCAGAAAAAGGAGGTTCCGATGACAGCGGAGCGCACGCGCACGGTGGCGGTGCGGTTGAGCCCGGAGGAGCACGCGGCGTGGGAGGAGGCGGCGGCTGCAGCGGGGCGGGGTCGGTTGGGGTCGTGGGTGCGCGATGAGGTGAACGCGCGGCTGGATCAGGGTGTGGATGCGGGTGCGGTGCGCGCTCGGGGTGGGCGCGCGAAGAGCACGCGAGGTGACACGCCGGGTGACGCGGCGGGTGGTGCGGGTGTGGGCGTGGACATGGAGCTGGCGGAGGTGCTGGCGCGTTCGTCGGTGCTGCGCGGTGAGCTCTCGCGGGTGGCGAACAACTTGAACCAGGCGGTGCACGCGGTGCACGTGCACGGGGTGCAGTCGGGGGTGCTGGCGCAGCTGCGGGCGGCGGTGGTGGAGGTGCGCGCGGTGATGACGCTGGTGCAGCAGCGGGTGGCGGGAGCAGGTGCCTCGGCTGCTGCTTCGAGGGCTGGTGCCGGCACGTCGGCGACGGCGAAGGCGGCGGCGAAGACGGCGTCGAGGGGGGCTGCGGTGGCCGCGGCGGCGAAGGGAAAACGGGCGCCGCGGCGGGTGGCGCCGACGACGTCGAGTGCGCCGTTCGGGACGCCGTTGAGCGCACCGTCCGGTGCACCCTCGAGCGCGCCCTCACATGCGCCGGGGCCGGGGGATCGGCCCGTGCAGCGCCCGGGGCAGCAGCCGGTGAACCCGTGGATCACCGACGGTGGTGCGGGTGGTGGTGCGCGGTGATCGCGAAGATCACTCGGGGGGAGCGGGCCGGGGATCTGGCCGCGTACCTGCACGGGCCGGGCACGAAGGAGGAGCACGTGTACGCCGGGCGCTCCGGTGGTGCGGTCATCGGCGGCAACGTGTGCCTGGACGGCAGCCGGGACGGCACCACGTGGGCGTGGATCCTCACCGACGCGGCGCGCACGAGGCCGGAGATCACCCGTCCGATCTGGCACGCCTCGCTGCGCTGCGCACCGGGGGACCGGGTGCTTTCGGATGAGGAGTGGGCGGAGGCGGCGGCGGTGTTCGCCGAGGCGATGGGCTTCGTGGACGCCATCGGCTCGGACGTGCCGTGGGAGCAGCGTGCGACGCAGCCGTGGGTGGTGGTGCGCCACGGCGCCGACCACGTGCACGTCGCGGTCTCGCGGGTGGGCTTCGACGGGCGGGTCTGGCACGCGCGGCAGGACTACCGGGCGGCGCAGGCGGCGTGCACGCAGCTGGAGCAGCTGTACGGGCTCACCGTCGCACCGAGGGTGTCGAGCAAGGACACGCAGCGCACCGCCGATCACCAGCTCAGTGCCGGGGAGTGGCGGCGCGGGCAGCGCACCGGGGCCGCTCCGGAGCGGGTGCAGCTGGCCGAGCGGGTGCGCGCCGCCGTGGACGCCGCAGCAGGTGCAGGCCGGGAGGGGTTCGAGGCCGCACTCGACCGCGCGGGTGTCGGCTACCGGGCCAATACCGCCGCGAACGGGCGGGTCAGCGGGTACTCCTTCACCCTGCCCGGGCACGTCGACGCGCAAGGGGAGGCGGTGTGGTTCCGCGCCTCGCAGCTGGACCGGGCCCTGTCGTGGAGCAAGGTCGCGCCGGTGCTCGAGACGCCGGTGGCGGCGCCGCAGGTGCAGGTGCCCAAGCGGGCGCTGGAGTCCCGCGCCCGGCACGAGCGGCGGGTGGAGCAGGCGCAGGCCGACGCGGTCGCGCAGCAGCAGACGCAGCGGCTGGATGCGCTGCCGCGGGTGGTCGCCGCCCGCGTGCAGGGCGACAACGCGTGGTGGGCGCACCGCCGGCGCGGTGGGGAGCAGGCCGGTGTAGCGATCACCGCGCGGGCGCGTGAGGAGGCGCACCTGGAGCAGGTCCGCCGGCTGCATGAGGCCTCCTTCGGGCCCGCGCCCGGTCAGGGCCGCACGTCGGGCCGTGCGCGTACCGGGTCCGCGGAGCAGAGCACGCAGGCAGCGACACGGGCGGTCACGGCAGCCGCGCGAGCGGTGCAGGCCGCGCAGGCAAGACCGAACCGCACGGGCGGCGACCGCTCTGGTGGTGCCGGACGCGATGACAGCCGCGGTCGCTGAGCCGTACTCCACGACAAGGTGGCCTGACGGGTAGCCGCGCAGTCGCGCAGTGCGTCATGGGGCAGGCGTTGTTGACGTGCGGAGGCTATGGGGGGAGCGGTTGACCGTCACTTCGACGGTTCACCCTGTGTCGCCAGCGACGCTGGTTACGGTGACAACGTGACTTCGCCCGTGAGTGTCGATGAGCAAGTGGTGGCCGACGATGCAGCAGACGGCCTGCCTGCTAGCGACCTGGTCGCGGGCGCTAAGGGCTACGTGGTCTTCGGGCATCCAGCACCTGGAGCTCCTGGTCCTGTCGCCATCTGGCAGTTGTCAGCCACCGGCTACCGCGGTGGTGCCTGGGTCTTCGACCTCGACGACGTGACGGCTGCATTCGCCGCGCAGATGCTCAGCGTCGCCGAGCGTCGCGTCGTGGCCGGTGTCGGCGAGATGGGTGAGGACGCGGCGCTGTTGCAAGCCCTTGCCTCCCGCGCTGGTGTTGCTCTACCGGACGTCTACTGGAACCAGCGACTGGACCTGAGTACCGCCACAGGCGAAGTCAGCCAGGAGCGGGCTCACCTGGAGCAGGCGATCACCGACTACCGGGCTACGACGAAGAAGGCCGCGGCGCCCTTGAGCTACAAGCGCGAAGTGCCCCAGGCGACCTCCACAGCGCTGCAGGATCTGCTCGAGGCCCACAAGCGCCGTCCGCCCGCGACGGAGGCGGCTGCAGCAGCCGAAGCGTTGGGCAAGGCCTACCTCCTGCAGTCGCTGGTGGAGCTGTGGAGTGACACTGAAGCCGCCCGAGTGCGCCGGAAGTACCTGCACGAGCCCCAGGGCAAGGTGCCGCGCCCGCTGCCGCCGTCGTGGATGGCCCGTCATCGGGACGTCTACGCCGCCGTGCTGGACCTCTGACCGCCCCGCACCTGCACAAGGAGTTCGGCATGGACTTCACCGCCCTCGATGTGGAGACCGCCAACCACCGCCGCGGCTCCATCTGCGCCGTTGGTCTGGCCGTCGTACGCGACGGCCAAGTGACAGAGCGGCACTCGTGGCTGTGTCGACCACCGAGCGGCCTGGACTTCTTCGACGGCTTCAACATCTACTTGCACGGCATCAGACCCGACGACGTCGCCGACCAACCCACCTTCCATGAGCGGCTGGCGGATGCCATCGACGTCATCGGTGACCTTCCCGTGGTCGCTCACAACGCCGGCTTCGACATCGGCGCTGTACGGGAAGCCTGTGACGTCGAGGAGCGGCGCTGGCCGAGCTGGACGTACGGATGCTCGCTGGTGATGTCCCGCGCCAGCTTGGACCTGATCAGCTACCGGCTTCCTCTTGTCGCCGCTGAGCTGGGCATCGACCTGACCGATCACCACGAGGCCGGAGCCGATGCTGCCGCCGCCGCGCAGATCACCCTCGCCCTTGGCGCCCGCAACCAAGCCAGTGACCTACACGACCTGGCGCGTCGTCTCGTGGTGGGCCTGGGGCGCTTGGACGCGGACGCCTGGCAGGGCTGCCGCAGCCAAGCTAGCGGTGCCGGGGGCGCTGCGATGGTGCCTCCCGAGGCCAACCCTGACGCTGACCCCGGCCACCCTCTCTACGGGCAGGTCGTCGTCTTCACCGGTGCCCTCAGCCGCTCACGGGCGCAGATGTGGCAGGCAGTGGCAGCCCTGGGCGCCACACCGGACAAGGGGGTCACCAAGCGCACCACCTTCCTCGTCATCGGCGACGGGTTCACCGGCGACGACCCGCAGGACTTCACTACCGCCAAGGCCGGCAAGGCGGCCAAGGCCCGTGCCGCTGGTCAGCGCATCGAAGTCCTGACCGAGGCTGACCTGCTCACCCTCCTCGCCGACAGCACTACCAGCGGTCAGCGATCTTCTGCCTGAGGTGAGGCTTCCAACGTTGGCGAGCAGTGACCCAGTGGAATACCTGTGAGTTGAATGAAGCTGAGCGCAAGGCGAGTGAACTCAATTCTTCAATTGAGCTTCACGTGGAGCGCACGCTTCGAAGTTCGACCTTTTCCAAAGCGCCGGCTTCAAAGACAAACCATGCATCTACAGAGATAGCGACTTCTAATTGATCTTCAAATCCTTCTAGGGAAACAGTCCAAACTGTAGTACCAGAAGCTAGAAGTGTCTCCTCGACTTGGTAGGAGCGATGGGTTTTTACGGATTTGAGCTTTATTAGAGTATTTGCTCCTGAGGCACTACCGCCATGGGCTTCAAGTAGATTGTCGACCCAAGGTCCAGAAAATAGTTCAAAGAAGACTTGACCCCGATGCTCTTCGTTGAGTGCATCATCTCGAGAGATTGTGTAGTTAGCTTGATCAGCTAGCCGCGCTAGCAGGGTCTCTGTAGTGCTTGAGTACTCTAGGTCAACTCCTTGCTGACGCGCTTCAGTGGCGAGGTCATCATGCAGCAGATCTTTAAGACCTTGAAAGTCGTTGGTGTTCGAAGAAACAAAATGGTGGGTGCCTTTTGAATCTTTCGCGTGGCGCAGTACGGTCAGCCAAATTAGCGAGTCTCGCGCACCTTTACCCTTACTTGCGGGGCGGACTCTCCTAGCTTCACGTCGAAGAGCTTCAAGTGCATGATCGGGTGCATCGGGGATGACCTCAAAGGTATGTCTAAGAGTTTCCTCCCAGTTGGTTGCCACTTCCTCTGGCTCAGGGAGGTAGACGGGATCCACATCAAAAAAACTTGATGCTTCAGAAACGGCCTTTCGCAGTTTCTCAACTTCATTCAGGACACTTTCGTATCGAGCATTTACTGACTCGTGCACTACTATTTCTGGAATGGCAACTACCTGCCTACGCTGCTGCGCAATACGCAAGAGTGCGTCAAGGGCAGCGGACCGAAGTGGGCCTTTGCGCGGCAAAACATTGGTGTCGAGGTATATGGTCATAAGTGTTCACTTAACCTCCGCTAGGCGTTCTGCGATTTCTGTGGCAAGGTCAACAAATAGCTGTCTAGTATCTCTTGCCCTAGTAAACTGAGAACCTCTAGCTTCTGATCCACTCAGTTCAAAAATTGCTTGGTTTGCCCTTTGTGCCATGGGGGCCAAGCTTGAAAGATTGCGCACCTCGCCTATTTTCCCGGTCCTGGAAGGGAGCTTTACGCCAACCGATTGAAGTGGAGATATAACGCCTTCCGAGTAAGCTCCGGGGATTCGATCTATCCAGCGGCGAAAGGCTGCGGCAGGGGCTTCCCTGTATACGGCAAACTGCTGCGATATGTACCCTAGTGGAGAAGGTTCTCCTAAGGGAATTTCAAATCCTAGCTCAAGCCCACGTCTTTCGGATGCGGCTTTTGCTGCTCGCCACTCTTCGACCCAAAGGGCCGTGCTTCTGCCTACACTTGGAAGTGCTGCTAGGGAAAACAGGTCGGGAGCCAGTGGAATGACAAATCCATCTGCCGCAAGTAGAGCAGTTCGATTAAGGGCGCCCACATTTGGGCCAAGATCAATCAAAACATAGTCGGCATTAACGCTTTGACCGCACTGCATGGCTAGTCGGCGGATTGCTGTACTGATTAGGAATCCACGGGCATTTCCTGCTACTGCTTCTGTCCATGCTTGCGGGCTGATTTCTTCAAATTCGCTCAAACGGATGTGGCCTGGAAGCAACCAGGCGGTCTCGCGCAATTGAACCAAGGAGACATCTTTAAAGTCGCCGGTTCCAACTATCAAGGGGCGCAGTGCTTCGTAAACAGTCCCGCCACCAGAAAATGTTTCTTCTAGTTCTCTTTCAGGCAACGCAACGCTAGTCAAGTTAGCTTGAGCGTCAAGATCTAAAAATACTACTTTTCTCCCCTGGCTAGCAAGTGCAAGACCGACATTGAAAACAAGGGTTGTTTTTCCGACTCCACCTTTATGGTTGAAGAAGGCCAATGTGTCCACTGTCTAATCCTCCCGACATGCAAAAAATATACTATTCTTGGCAAAATGCAACTGGTGCTGCCATCAAGCGGGCGGGACTAGCCCATGCAGCCTCCCGATCGTTTACAACGGACTGCGCTCAGTCAGGTCATGTCTCAGCATGCACCTAGCGCGCGGTAGAGCGTGGCGCGGGAGACGCCCACGGCTTCGGCGGCCTCGCGCGTAGTGCGCCCAGCGACCAATAGGCTCTGGGCGGCGGCCAACTTTGTGGGGGTCATCAGCGCCGGCCGTCCTCCGCGCCGGCCGCGGGCTGCGGCGGCCTCGAGCCCTGCGGCGGTGCGCTCTCGCAGCAGGTCGCGCTCGAACTCGCCCAACGCGCCGAACAGGTGCAGAACCAGGCGGCCGGTGGCGGTGGTGGTGTCGATGGACTCCGTCAGTGAGCGAAAGCCCACTCCCCTGCTGTCGAGGTCGTCGATGAGCTGCAGCAGGTGGCGCAGGGAGCGGGCCAGACGGTCCAGGCGCCAGACGACCAGGACGTCACCGGGACCCAGGCGGGCCAGGACGTCGTCCAGGGCGGGGCGGGCGGCCAGGGCGCCGGAGGCGGTGTCGGTCCAGACCCGGTAACAACCGGCAGCGCTCAGGGCGTCGTGCTGCAGGGCGGGGTCCTGCGCGGTGGTCGAGACGCGGGCGTAGCCGAGCAGGTGACCGGGGCGTTGACCGGTCTGCGAGCCGGTCGAGCGCGCGGGTGAGGAGGCGGGCGTGTGGGCGGGCACAGCCGGGACCGTCTCAGAAGGCACCGACCGGCCGCTGGTGAGACGCCCGTTTCGGGCACGAGTTGTGAGACGGCGTGTCGCGGCCCTGCGGCCCCTGCCCCGTGCCGTCCCAGAAACGGTCGGCTGTGGGACGCGAGACACCGTTGTGGAGAACCTCCAAGGCCACTGACCGGTGCCCGGCCCCGCACCCGGTCCCGCGCAGAAGTGGCGTGCGCGAGGGTGCATGCATGAGTGATGCCAGGCGACTGATCACCTCCATCGACATCGACGAGGCGGCGGGACCGGAGTTCAACACCGACCGCCGCTCGTCCATCTCGGCGCTGCTCGAGCTGGAGCTCACCGACGGGCGGCGGCTGACGCTGCTCGACGACCGGGGCTGGTCCACCAGCGGCCCCAGCGGCATCTGGTCCTACGAGTCGCTGGAGGGTCTGGCGGAGACCGCGCGCACGGTCGTCGGACCCGACGAGCCGCCCGAGGGACGCTCCCGCGAGGAGGAAGCGGCGCTGCACTGGGCCCACCTGGCGGGCATCGCCCGGGCGCAGGGAGTGCCCATCGAGGCGGGCGAGCTGGCGGCGCTGCCGCACGACGTGGACGTCAGCCCCGCGATCCGGGCACGGCTGACCCGCTGAGCTGAGCGATACGCGCACGCGCCGGGCTCCTCACCCACCGGCGGCGTCGAGGTCCACGACCAGCTCGTCGGCGTCGCGCCGGGCCGTGAGGCGAGGACCTGGCGCACAGGGGCGCAGCTCATATGTCCAGGACACCGTCGCGGGCCTGCTCCGCGGGCGGGATCCGGTCAGTGGTCAGGTCCTCCATCAGCCCGATGTCG
The DNA here is from genome assembly GCF_050871405.1 of Kineococcus esterisolvens. NCBI lineage: Bacteria > Bacillati > Actinomycetota > Actinomycetes > Kineosporiales > Kineosporiaceae > Kineococcus > Kineococcus esterisolvens. The sequence continues at coordinate 7,671 of NZ_JBJLRI010000070.1, read as the reverse complement.
GCGTACTCGGGATACGCCTTGCGCCCCACCTCGTCGAACAGCTCGACCCGCCGGCGAAGCACCAGACCCGGCCGTGAGGTGTGCCCGAAGGTCCACTCCAGCTGTGTATCGGGCCACCGGCCCACCAGGCGGCCACGCACGAGGTCGCCGCCGTCCAGGCCGTGCGCACCGCCCAGCCCCAGCCGCGAAGCGCTCAAGCTCGCGAACTCGGCCAGCACCCGCTGCAGGTACGAGTCGGTCTCCACCGGCCGCGGCACCCTGGGCCAGCACCCGGCGCTGATGTCGACGTCCTCCAGCGCGGCCAGCGGCACCTCCCGCCCACCGGGTACCCGCCGATCGCGCAGGACGCTCGTCCCGCCGGGCCGGTGCACGCGCCACGGCCAGGACCCGGTGCGCAACGGCGCGTACCCCCGCGTCACATCGAACGCCACGCGCTCTCGCTGCCTCACCGCCTCGGGCGAGGCGGCAGCGTCCACAGGGCCGTCGAGGAGGTCGACCGCGGCCTGCACCACCTCCGGTGCCTGTGCGGGCGCGTCAGCGGCCGAGACCTTCGCCGGTGGCCGCTGCCCCCACGGCAGGCGCAGCCACCGGCTGCTCCAGCGCACCCAGGACTTCTGCGGGAAGCCGGTGGGCTCCGGCGTCCAGGGCGCGCGTTCGACCCGCACCCAGGCCGCCTGGTGCGTGGCGTACACCTCCCCGACCCGGGCGTCGGTCCGCACCGGCGCGCACGTGCCGTCGGACGCCACGTGCAGCAGCTCGTCCCACTCGTAAGGCTTCTCCGGCTCCGGGTCACCGGGCCCGATGCGTTGCGGGGGCTCGGGCGGCCTCGCGCACCACGCCCCGCCGGGTCCGGCAGCGGCCAGCAGCGACGTCTTCGTCCACGTCGCGTGCTGCACACCGTCCGGCCCCACGCGCAGCAAAGGACCGCCCTGCCCGTTCTCCTGCACCCACAGGCCGTCGTCAGCGGCGATCATCCGCCGGAAGGCGCCCAGCTGCTGCGGTGCCGGCTCCTGCCCCCAGGACAGCACCTGCCGCACCCGCCCGTCGTCGGGGTCCACCACGACCGCGACCGGGTGCACCCGGTCCACCACCCACAACCCCGACGACAGCTCGAAGACCCGATCCGCCCGCAACCGCCGCACCCAACGATCATCACCCGGCAGCGACCCGATCGGTAGGTCCCCCACTAAGGGAGGACCGCGCAGTCGCATTGCCTTGAGGGCGCCGTCGCTTCTGAGACGGCTTGCCGCCTGACATCAACGCGGCTGCAGATGCTCACTGCCGCCGGGCGCCCGAGGACTGCTCAGCTCGTCGCTTGTCCCGCAGCGACAGGACGGTGACGGCTCCTAGACCCAGCAGGACCCCGATGGGCAAGCCCGGCATCCAGTCGTGGCCGGTGGCGTACGAGAGGCCGACCGCCACGACCGCCACGACCGTGTAGACCAGCACCTCGCGTGCGTACGAAGCTCGCCGGGTCACGACCCCTCCTCACACCGTGATCATCAAGTCAGGCCACCAGCGCGGGGCGCTGGGCACGCCGGCTGCTGGACCGGCGAATCGACCCTCAGTGCGAGTGGGTCACCTGCGTCTGCCGCGGACCAGCACCAGGGCAACGACCGCCACGATGACCACCAGAAGGATCATGGAGAGGGCGAAGATGTGCCACGGTTGCAGTGCTCCCATCGATCCACCGTAGCCACGGCGCTGAAGTCACCTGCCGTCACGGCGCCGTGAGTAGCCCTCGATGCACGTCATCCCCTGGGCGCCTGCACCTGCCTGGCTCCATCACTGGCCCAGCCCTGTTCGACACCTCGGAACCGGTCGCTCCTGGGACGCCAGCGGGGGCGTTGCGCAGGCCCCGAGAGTCGTCGAGCAGGGGTGCCCCATACGTAGCGCTGCTTGACATCCAGCCGCGATTTTGGGATAATCTCCAGCGCAACCCCGGAGTGGCCCACGGCCGCCGGGGTTTCGTCGTCTCCAGCGCCGGTGAGCACCTGCCGCAGACCGCCTCCCAGAGACCACCTGCCGCAGACCGCCTGCCGCAGACCGCCTCGAGGCGCTGCCCCCGCAGCAGCGGCGCCCTACGGTCACCGGTGTGGACGAAGAGAGCATCCGCACCGCGCTTCAGGCCGCCTTCGCCGTCACCGGCGCCGGCACCCCCGGCTGGCCCGACCCACACCCCGACATCGACCGGGAGATCGATGCGGCCGAGTACTCGCGCTGCCTGGACCCCGGCAAGTACCGCATCCTGGCTGCCCGCACCCAGGCCTGGACCCAAGCCCTGAGCGAGCTGGACCTGGCCGAGGTGGAGGCGATCGAGCCCACCGCGGCCGCCTCGGCCTGGCGCCAGGGCGCGTCCCAGGCCCACTCCCCCGCCCACGCGCCCACCCGCACGCACCGCCTGCGCCCGCACCAGCCCGGCGCGCTGCCGCTGCTGATCGACGTGCACGGCTTCGACGGGCTTAAGGACAACGCCGTCGCCCTGGGTGCCGGCGAGCCCGCCGTGCTGCTGACCCACGTGCCGGTGTGCGGGTGCGATGCCTGCGACGACGGCTCCACCGTCCTGCTCGATCAGCTCGACGACGCCGTCCTGGACGTCATCACCGGCGCCTTCGCGCACGTGGACACCCCGCACGGCGCCGTGCAGGGCGGGCGAGGTGGCTGGCAGGCCGAAGGAAGCGCCGGGAACCTGGACGTCGAGCAGCTGCTCGAGCAAGCCCGTACCGGCAGTTGCCCGCACCCGGCCGTGCACGGCACCCGCTGGTGGTGAGCGCAGCCCCGCACCCCCGTAGCCCTGCAGTCGGCACGAGGCGGCATCCGAGCAGGCCACAGCAGTCAGAAGGCAGCCGTCAGAAGGCAGCGGTCCGAAACAGGCGTCAGAAGCAGCAGGCAGACCGCAGCAGCCGCGGGCCGGGCCCGGTGCGGCGTCCGGTGACCCATCCCCCAGGCCACCAGACGCGACACCGCGATCCCCCCTGAGCCCGTCTCGCCACCGCAGATCCCCCCGGACCACGACGCGAGCCCCCCGGGCCCGGTGATCACATCGTGGCCGCCCGCAGAGCGTTACAGCAGGCGCTGCGGTGATGAAGAAGTCGACGTCGACTGCTGAGGGGAAGTCGGGAAGCTGACATGCATACATGTATGCATGTCAGCTTGCCGACAAGTCAGCCGCTGTGGCGCTCCATGTACTCGTGCAACGCAGCAGCGGTCAGGGCCTGTAGGGATACCTCGTGCTCGGCGGCCCACTGCTTGACCTGCCGACGCAGAGCGGGGTCCATCCGCACGCTGAACATCGGCAGCGAGGCGGCCCGGACAGCACTACTGGGTCCCGCGTCGCCCTGCTCGTTGCTTGCTTGGTTAGAGCTGAGCCGCTCGGCTTCCACCGGTGCCTGTTCCGTCCTCGCCACTGCTGCGAGAACAGGTGTCGTACTGGTGGCCTCGTCGGTGCTGACGGCCTCGGGCGTGGCCGACTCGGCCGGGCGCACAGTGGACGGCGCGATCGGGTGTGGGCCGCTGGGTGCCTTGCGCAGTGCGCCCTTGGGGGCGGGCTTGGGCATCAGGCCTGCACCTCCAGCACACGCAGGTCCAGCACCCGCTGGGCCAAGGCGTCGTAGACCTCGGTGACTGCCTTGGCATCGGCGCCGTAGTCGGCGACCGAGGCGGCCGCTCCCATAGCGGCAGCCACCACTGCACGGGCGGGCACGTACGGCTCCCACACGTCAGCGCCGTACGCCTCGGCGACCTCGGCCACGCGCAGCGCCGACTCGTTGGTGCGGGACTGGTGGTTGATCACGATGCCGGCCAGCTGCAGGCGCCGGTTGTAGTGCTCGGCGACCACGTCACGGGTGCGCAGCACGTTCTCCACCCCGCGCAGGCTGGCCGCGGACGGCTCGGTGACCACCACGACGTGAGTGGCGGCGACGAAGCCGAGCACGACCAGCCGGCCGATGCTGGGGGGGCAGTCGATCAGAACCGCGTCGTAGCCGGCCAGGCCGTCCAGGGCCTTGGCCAGACGGAACTCGCTGCCTGGGCTCAGGTCCGTCTCACGCTCGGCCAAGTCCAAGGTGGAGCCGATGACGTCGATGCCCTCGCCCCACGCGGAGGGCTGGATGGCTTCGGTGGCGATGCCGCGGCTGTCGGCGTAGATGACGTCGTTGACGTTGCGCACGTCGGCCAGCGGGTCCAGACCCAGCCACTGCGTCAGGTCGGCCTGAGGGTCCAGGTCCACACACAGCACCCGCCGCCCCTGCCGCTGCAAGGCAGCGGCGATGCCCACGACGGTGGAGGTCTTACCCACCCCGCCCTTCTGGTTGGTGAAGGCCACAGTCAGCATGCAGGCATGTATACATGCCTGCATGCTGACATGTAAGCAGGCATGCCGAGGAAGAGGGATCGAGCACGAGAACGCTCGGCGTCCTCAGGAGGCGACCTGCTCCTTGGGCTGCTCTGGCGCCGGCTCAGGCATCTCGCCGTAGCGACGTGCGTCGTGCAGCAGCCGACCCACGGTGCCGGTGGAGCAGCCCATCGCCTCGGCGATCTCCACGTAGGAGGCGCCAGAAGTACGTAGCTGCACCGCCTGGGCCCGGCGGGCGGAGGCACGGTCTAGGAAGTCCTGGCGCGGCTCGGCCACCAGCCGGCGCACCGTGCGGGGGGAGACGCCGTACTTCTCGGCCGCCTCGCGTGCGGTCATCTTCCGGCGCCCGGGTTGCTGGGCGCTCACAGCAGGTCCTCTGCCATCTGCGCTGCCGTCACCTTCCGCCGTGCATCCTGAGCCTTGCGGACCGTACGCCGACGAGCTTCCTGCTGCGCCGGCGTGTTGGCCCGTCCACCCTTCTTGCCGCCGTTGCTGCCGCGCTGGGCCTGCACTGCGCGGAAGCCGGCGTCGTCGAAGGAGCGGCGCCAGACCCATCGTGCAACGGACTGCGCGGTCTGGGCGACCTCCTGCGCCGGCAGGGGCACGGCGAACTCAGGGTTGACGTTGGCGGCGAAGGCCGCGACGACCTCCTCCCACTCCAGCCGGTCCTCGTAGCGGCGCCGGGCGCGGTAGGCCCACAGCCGCAGCCGGTTGAAGAGGGTGACGTTGCGCCCGAAGCCGCTGGAGTCCACGGCCCGGCGGGGCAGGGTGCGCGGCATCAGCTCGCCCAGGCCCTTGGCCAGCTCGTCGAGCTCGTACAGGTGCCCGGTGCCCCAGGTGGTCACCCAGTCGGTGTGCACGGGGTTCTTCGTCAGCAGCCCGGCGTAGCCGACGTCGCCGTCCAGGGAGCGGCGAAGGCCCTCTTCGACCTTGGCGGCGTAGCGCATCGGCTCCAGGCGGGCGGCGTCGGTGCGCACCACGGGGGTCTTCAGCACCCAGCCGACGTGCCCGCGCCCGGTCGGGCTCTCCGCGATCCAGGAGGGCATCGGGTGGGTCATCGGCTTGGTCAGGGCCCGCAGGACGGTGTCGTCGTGGTCGACGTCGATGACCAGCATCGACAGCAGCGCCTTGGGGGAGTGCTCCAGGTAGCGCCGCGCCAGGGCGTCGTCGCGGCTCTGGCGCCAGCAGCCCCTCGTCAGGTCGTCGGTGGCCAGCGGCCGGCGCGGGGACCACGTCTCGGTCCACGTCTGCGCGTCCATGCGCACGCTGCTGGCTGCCGGCATGGCGCACACCGTGCCAGCAAGATCGCGTTCATTCGGGTGGGACACGCCGTGATGAGCCCCAGATATTCGCGTAGGCCGATTGGGAAGCCTACTCAGGTAGTTCCGCTCTGCCCGCGCTTGCGCACTGCTAGCCGCTTCGGAGTCCCCGCCTGCCTAGCCACAGACAGGCGAGCTCTCCCGAGGCTTCCTGCTCCCCGCACTGGCGTGCCCCTGTGCCGCCCCCGCGGCTACCCGGCAACACCAGGTTCTCCCCGTCGCCCGGTGGCGCCTCCGCACCGCACCCGGGCGACCCGGCCTCCCCGGCGACGGGCAGCTCACCGCGGCATCCCGGCCCCACCCGGGGCCCCCTGGGTTTACGACTGCTGAGCTCTACCCGGCCGAGGCCGCCTCAGCCGAGGCCGCCCTCCGGCGGCGTGGTCGTCGACATGCCTTGGCGCCCCCTCGGCACGGCGCGCTGGTCATCGTGGACTGCGTCATGGCCGCGGCGTGGCTGCACCTGCTGCCCCTGGCCTACCTCTTCCCCGCCTCCGGGATGCCGCTGTGGGTGCTACTCGTGGTCGCAGCGCTAAGCGTGTGGAGCGTGGTGCACGCCTACCGGCAGGTGCGGCTGCGGACGCGGCACCAGCATCCGCAGCGCCCGGTGCGCTCCTGAGGACACCGCCCGGCCCCCACGCCGTGCAGGAGGTGCCCACGTGCGCTGCGCGCTACGCGCGTCGGTGCGCCGACGGCTCGCGGGGGCCGGTGCCGCTGAGCGCTCCGATCGTGCTGACGTCCACCTGCAGGACGGGGCAGGTCCACACCGCTTGCTCCCCGCGCTCGCGCGCGGCCAGCGGGTGGCGATCGGGGTGGTGCGGGCACGCCGGCCAGGACGCCGACCGCCCGAGCAGCCAGAGCGCTTCGACGGCGAACTCCTGCACCTGATCGGCCAGGGCCGCCACCTGCGTGGCGAAGGGCTGCCCGGTGGCGATCCACACGCCCAGCGCGAAGTGGCCGGGGCTGTGCAGCACGCAGCTGGCGGCGCCGGGGTAGTCCTGCCACTGCTCATCGCTGACGGTCGGTACCACCCCGCTGGGTGCGTGCAGGTCGGCCAGGACCGGTACCAGCGCCGCTTCCAGCTCGGGGTGCACCCGACCAGCATGCCGATCCGACTGCCGCACCGTCTTGCGCGCCGTCTCGGGTGCTGCAGGCGAGCTGCAACCTGCGTCAGGTGCGTGCGTGCCGGCAGCTCACGGTGGCTCCAGCTGCCCGCTCACGCCAGGGCGGAGACGACCGGCTCCAGCAGGCGCTCCAGGGCGTCGGCGTCTTCGCGCAGGGCGGTGCTGAGCAGGACCTGCTGCTCGTCGAGGACCCACCCGGCCGGCTGCTGCAGCGGCAGCAGGCGCAGGTGCAGGGTGAAGGGGCGCACCCGCCGGCCCAGGCGTTGTGCGTAGGCGTTGACGAAGTGGGTCAGGTGCAGCGGGTCGCTGCTGCCGCGCCGGCCGCGGCAGCGTTCGATCTCGTTGTGCTTGATCTCGCGCAGCCAGTGCCGGATGTCGTGGTGGTGCCGCTCGGCGAGGGTGCGCATCGCGGGCAGGTCTTGCAGTCCGTGCCAGTCCGGTGGTGCAGGTGGTGCTGCTTCTCGTAGCTCCTCGGGTGTCGTGGGGGGCTGCGTGAGTGGTACCTGGTGCAGGGCGCGGGCCCACCAGATCGGCCACTCGCGCACGGCCTGGCTGAGGTCCACGTCAGCGCCGACGTCGGCGCCGACGTCGTCTTCGTCGGGCGTGAGGTGGTGACCGCTTCCTGCGGGTGCGGGTACCGCCGGTGCCAGGGCGCCGACGTCCGGCTCGGTGACGACGTAGCGCTGCAGGCCGGCGGCGTCGCGCACGTACAGAGCCATCGCCAGGTGTTGGTCGAGGCCCTCGCGGATCTGCCAGCTCATCGTCGTGGCGAAGCGCACCAGGGCACCGTCTCGCCAGTTCGGCGGTGCGGGCAAGGGGTGCGGCGGTGCCGTTGTCCGGGTGCGGTGGGTGCGCGTGCGGCGCTGGGGCGCCGCAC